>CAZXYB010000051.1:4581-7192 GCA_964644855.1 uncultured Atribacterota bacterium
AATAATATTAACTCTTCCCATATGACTACTATGGAATCAATAGATTTACAGAAAGCCCTTATTGAAATGGTTAAACAAAAAACTGATTATGTAGCAATGGAAGCATCTTCACATGCCTTGCAATTATCTCGAGTAGAAGGATGTGATTTTGATATAGCTATTTTTACTAATATTAGTAAAGAACATTTTGAAATTCATAAAAACTTTTCTAACTATTTAGAAGCAAAGAAAAAATTGTTTTTAAATTTAAATAAAAGCAAGAAAGAGACTTCTAAAAAATATGCGGTAATCAATGTCGATGAAGAGCACAGTAAAGATTTTATAGATTGTAATAAGGTTAACTTGATTACTTATGGAATAGAAAAACAAGCTGAGGTTAGAGCCAGAAATATAAAAATAGACCTTAAAAGTTCTTCATTTATAGTGGAAACTTCTCTAGGGGATACTGAAATATTATTAAATTTTAGTGGAAAATACAATATATATAACGCTTTGGCAGCTATAGCAACAGCTATTACTCAGAACATCCCCCTCAATATAATTTCTCAAGCTTTTAGTAAATTTTATGGAGCCCCCGGAAGATATAAGTTGCTTGAATATGGTCAGAATTATACTATTATTATAGATTTTGCCCATAATTATCATGGGTTAGGGAATATATTGGGAAATTTACGTAATTTTACCTCGCATAAAATAATAACTGTATTTGGACATAGTGGAGATAAATACAATAAGATAAGAGTCACCATAGGAGAAGTTATGGGAAAATATAGTGATTATGTAGTAATAACTGCGGATAATCCTAAAAGTGAAGACCCTTTGAAAATTGCCCAGGAAATTGAGAGAGGGGTTAAAAAAACAAATAAAGATTATATTATAATCACTGATCGGGTAGAGGCTATTAAACATGCTTTGGAAAAAGCCGAAGAAGGAGATATAGTGTTGATTGCCGGAAAAGGGCCTGAAAACGAACAGATTTATCATAACAGAGCTATTCATCATAATGATGAAGAAGTGGTGAAAAATATTTTAACGGGGAGATAAAAGGTTGGAAAAGTGTAAAATAAGCGAATTGATAGAAGCTATTTCGGGAAAGATAATTCAGGGAGACCAGAATTGTTTGATAAAAAGGATTTCCATAGATAGCCGAACTTTAATTCCCGGTGATTTGTTTTTTGCTATAATTGGACCCAATTTCGATGGACATGATTTTATTGTTAAAGCTTTTAGAAAAGGTGCGGTTGGGGCAGTAGTCTGTAAAGGTGCGAGCACTTTACTAGAGAATAAGCAAATAGAAAAAAACAAAATTATTATAGAAGTAAAAGACACTCTTTCTGCCCTGCAGGATTGGTCCAAGCATTATAAAGATAAATTTGAAACTTTTAATATCTGTGTAACCGGCAGTAACGGAAAAACCACTACCAAAGAAATTATTGCTCATATCTTATCTCAAAAATTATCCCTTTTAAAATCCTCCGGAAATTATAATAATGAAATCGGAATTCCTCTTACTTTACTTCATCTTAACAAATCACATAAGCTGTTGGTGACAGAGATGGGAATGAGAGGTTTGGGTGAAATTAAAACTCTTACTAATTTTATCACCCCTAATTTAGCAGTGCTTACTAATATCGGAGAGGCACATATCGGTTTATTAGGTTCAAAGGATAATATTTTCAAAGCTAAGTCGGAATTATTACAATCATTAAACAAAGACGGTATTGCTATAATAAACAGAGATGACCTCTATTTTTCAAAGACTTTGGGAATTGTTAAAGATAAGAAGGTATATACTTTTGGCATTAAAAATAAAAGTGATATTATGGCTGATAATATTAGAACAGTCAGCGATAAAGGAATGAAGTTTACCCTTATAGTACAAAATGATATGAGTAAAGAAATATATTTCCCCTTATTGGGAAAGCACAATATCTATAATGCCCTTGCCGCTGCTGCGGCTGCTTTTGCTCTGGGAATAGAATTAGATTTAATCGAAAGAGGTTTATCTTCTTTTAAAACCTTAGGTATGCATATGCAATTAAGCAAATTTTACAAGGGCATTAAAATACTAAATGATTCCTATAATGCCAGTCCATTATCAGTGAAAAGCGCTTTGGAAACTTTAGTAGAAGTTGCGCAAAAAAATAGAAAGATAGCCATCTTGGGAGACATGCTGGAATTAGGAGAAAAGGCAGATTTTTACCATCAGAAAATAGGAAAAGAAGTAGCAAAATTATCTATTGATATACTAATAACTGTAGGCCCGGGAGGAAAGATAATAGCCCAATCTTCTAAGGAAGAGAGGATGGCAGGAGAAAGAATTTTTTCTTTTGAGAAAAACGAGAAGATAGATTTATCCAAAAAGTTGTTAAATCTAGCTAAACCGGGAGATTATATTTTATTAAAAGGTTCTCGAGAAATGAAAATGGAAGAGATTTTAGAATTTTGGCGAATAGAATATCAAAAAAATAATCCTATCTAAGGAGGGAATAATGACCTATTGGCCGTTAACTTTATTAATTTCGTTTATAATTCCAGTTATTACCCTGCCGTTCTTTATAAAATATTTAAAAAAACATAATATGGGGCAGAAAATTCGTCAGGAAGGGCC
>CAZXYB010000052.1:0-7107 GCA_964644855.1 uncultured Atribacterota bacterium
TTTATTTCCTACTTTTTTTTCTACTGCTTGTACTTGCATTATTTTCCTCCTTAATATTATATAGTATTGCGTATTGCGTATCGCGTATCGCGTTAAAAATTTTATCTTGTAACTATTTGGTTAGCTGGTTACTTGGTTAGTTAGTTAACCAGTCTACCCAGTTAGCCGGTTAATTTAATTCATATATGTGGGTAGAAATGCTCTGGATTCCCGCTTCCGCGGGAATGACAGAGGAAACAGACGGGCTTGATAAATCAAGCCCCTACTACTGAAAACTGAGAGCTGAAAACTAATTTTTTTATCTAAAAACCAAAAACCTGCTTTTAATACTAACGACTAATTTATCTTGCATCTCTATTCTTAACCAATTAGCCAGGTAACCAGCTAACTCTTTTCTCATCACTTATCACTCATTACTTGTCACTGTATTTAGCTAACGACTATTCACTAACGACTAACGACTAATTAAAACGTATGCCCTATACTAAAGTAGGTTTGGCCTTCTCCTTCTTCATCAATTCCGTAGTCTAATCGAATTGGTCCAATAGGGGTATCAAATCGGATACCCATTCCTTTACCAAATTTTAAATCCGCAAGATTAATACTTTCTTCGTAATTCCAGGCTTGCCCCCAATCTGTAAACAACACAGCCTGAAAATTCTTTGCCAGAGGTAATCTGTACTCAGCATTAAACACCAAAGATTTATCTCCGGAGAATTCTCCGGAATCATATCCTCTTACCGTGTTCATTCCTCCCACTTTATATTTAGCAAAAGATGGTAAAACTGAATTCGCAAAACCTCCTTTAACTCTAAAGGCCAGAACTCCCTGACTAATTTTATCAGCAATATTTTTAATACTACCAATATTAATTACCCCTTCCGTAATCTTGGTAGAAAAATAAGTGCTAAGGGTAAGATTATATTTGGTAAAATCATAATCTCCTCCCAAAAATCCGCCCGCTTTCTCTAAGGAAAAATTACCGTATAGACCATAAGTAGGATTAAATACATTATCTCGTGTATCATAGGTAAAAGTCGGTGTAAGACTATTGGTCTGTCCTTCATTACTATTGTCTGGCAAAGAAGAACCAGAGATTAAATTATAGGTCACTTTTTCAGTCTTAAATTCCATTCCTAAGTTAACAGCATCGGAAATCTTTCGTCCAAAGATAAGTTTACCTCCCAATCTTTCCTCTTCGTATTCCGAAATAATTTCTCCCTCTTCTTTTTCTTCTTCTTTTTGGACAGTATCATATACTTCAAAACCAAAAGAAGTAGGTGTGTCGGCTAACCAGGGTTCTAAAAAAGCTATTTTATAAGTAGTCCTCCCACCTAATTCTATTTTAGCCTCTAGTTTTTGTCCTCCTCCAAAAAGGTTATTCTCCTCGTAACTGGTAAATCCCATAAGGCCTTCTTCAGAGTTATATCCTGCTCCGATGCCAAACTTCCCCGTATTTTTCTCAATTACTTTTACAATTAAAACTACTGAACCTTCTTCGGCACCCGGTTCCAATTTCATGCTTACATCTTCAAAATATCCTAAGTTATAAATTTTTTGTAAAGATTTTTTTACCTTCTCAAAATTGAAGAGGTCACCGGGTTTAATATTGATTTCTCGGACAATTACCTTTTCTTTGGTCTTATCATTACCCTCAATTACTATCTTTCCCAGACGGCCCTCAGAAATCTTTATCCACAATTTTCCTTCTTCATCAAAATTAATATCTTTAATGTTAATTAAAAGATAACCGCGGTCTTTATATAGTTGAGAAATACGATCTAGATCATTTTTTAATATCTTCTGACAAAAAATTTGCCCTTCTTGCAAAACCATTGCTTCTCGCATCTCTTCCTCGGAAACTACGGTATTTCCCTCAATGCTAATCTCTTTAATGGGTAAATTTTCCACCACTACAAAAACTACCTTGTAACCATCTCTAAATGATTCTAATTTTATGCGTACATCTTCAAAGTAACCCAGATCATATACTGCTTTCATATCTTTTTCAATATTTTCTTTGGAAAAAACATCACCAAGATTAGAGGCAATTTGGGAAATGATTAAATCCTTAGAAATATCTTCATTCCCCTGGACTACTATAGCAGTTATCTTTCCTTGATTGTTTACCTGTGCTTGCACTAAACTTAAACTACTCAAAATAAATATTAAAGTTAAAATTCCAAATACGAGTATCTTGCTCCATTTACTCTTTCTCACTTTTTAATCCTCCTTGATTGGGGGTCAGGTCTCAACATTTGACATAACATTTTTTGCTGTCTTATTTAGGAGTAAGTTATGTCAAATGTTGAGACCTGACCCCATTTTATTTTATTAAAAATCATATTGTAATTCAAATTTTAACTCAAATTCACCATCCTGTGGACTAAATGCACCTACCTGAGTATTTAAGGTTAAATCATCTTTAAGTTTATATTCTAATCCCAAGTCACCTATTCCCATTTCAAATAAAGGCGCAGAGTAGGTTAAATAGAAATTTTCCGAAAAATATTTTCCTACTTTAAAGGCTAAAGTTTCTAAAGCAAAACCAGGGAAAAAAGCTAAATCAGAATCCTGCTTTTGTTTAAAAATTGTCTCAATTTTAAATTCATCTAACCCTAAAGAATTAGCAATTTCATCTTCTATCTGATTTAAAAATCTTATACTTAATCCTTGAGCTATTAAATTAATCATTTCTTCTTGTAAAATTGTTCCCATTTCCCCCTCGGTTAATCCGGCATAGTTTTTATTAAACATTAAAAGAGAAATTATCTCACTTTCACTTAAAGCAGGAGATGAACTGAGGGTAACCGTTGGTTGAGCAAGAATCCCACTTACACTTACAAACACACCTATATCATCAATTTCAGTCTTTGCCTTTATATCTAAAATCATATCTTCCCCAGTAGAATCAGCGAAAATAACCTTTCCTGTAGATACTCTAAAATTCTTATCTAAAAAGGCAATTGAGCCCTGTTTAATCCGTAATTCCCCGTTTAATTTGGGAGAAGACAGAGCTCCTTGAACTTTTAGACCCCCGGTTAATTTTAAATTAAAATCATCGGTCTTAGCAATAAAATCATCTAATATTTTAACCTCAAGTTCGATATCTCCTTTCAGGTTAGTTAATTTAGATAAAAACTCAGATGAATCAGTGGGAATATTTTTATCATTTTCTTTCCAGTTTAATTCTCCCTGAGAAAGAGTTAAAATTCCTTCTATGTGGGGAGAGGTAAAGAGGCCGGTTAACTTTGCCTTTAAATCAGCCTGGGCCTTGAAAATATCCTGATATAGAATTTCCTCCTTATTACTCCATATATTAATATTTAAATCCTGAGGTTGCAAGTTTTTTAAAGCAAATTCTCCGGAAGCATAAATCCTATATTGATCAATCTGGAAATTCATATCTTCTATCTTAACTAAATTATCTTCTAACTGGAGAGATACGTTTAAGCCATTAATTTTGGCCGGTAATTCATAAAGTTCTACTTCACCATCTGCGAGGGCGATACTTCCATTCAAAATCGGATGGTTCAAAGTCCCGGAAAGTTTTAATTCAGCATTGGTTAAGCCCTGGATTTGTTCAATATCTTCCTTGAAGAACATACTAATAAAACTTAAATCAGTATTTTCCAAAGTAAGGACAAAATCTATGGGAATATCGGTCAAACTTGAGGTAACTTTTTCTTTACCCATAGAAGAAAATTCATAAGGAATCTTACCCTTTCCTCTTATTTGATGACCTTCTTTATCCAGAACAAATTGCTTAACCTCTAAAATATCCTGATTATAGAGAGCTTCAAAAGTAAGATTATCAAAAATAAAATCCTGAAATTTCCCCTTTTCGATCTTTGCTGAAAAAGATATATTAGGTAAGTCAATCCCTCCCGTAGCTTCTGCTTTAAAGTTTACCAGGCCTTCAATTTTATCTTCTATACCAAAAAGATTAGATAATTGGCTTAAATCTACATTATCTGCTGAAAAGTGAATATCTAAACTTTTACTATCCTCATCAAGATTAATCCATCCCCCGGCTGTAAGCTCCCCTTTTCTTTGGCTCAGTTTTAACTGATTAATGCGGACTATGGAACCAATTTTTTCTAATTTTACTTTTATAGAGTTTAAGGCCACTCCTTCTAACTGGGCATCTTTAATCAAAGCTGATAGATATAGTTCAGGAGAAGCATAATCGCCTTTTATTTCCAGAGAACCTGTAGCCTGCCCTCTAAATTTACTTATTAAATCTGATTCTAGGAAATTTGATAATAAATACGAGATATCTTGTTTTAGGAAATTAACTCTCAAATTTAGGGGGGAATCTTCTTCTAAGCTTATTTCTCCCTGGGCATAGAGCTGATTTCCCCTGGAATTTAAAACCATATTCTCAACTTTTATTTTATTATCCTCTAAAATAAAGACAATATTCCCAGACTCTGCTTTAAGGCTAACTAAATTAATATCTTTTAACCCTAAATCACCATGAGCAGTTATTTTCGGCCAAATTCCTTCAATAGAAATTTCTCCTTGAGCTAAACCAGATAGGGGGAAATCGTAATTAAAAAGTTTTGCCAGATAGCCTATATCGGCCTGTTCTACCTTAAAGACAAAGTTCGTTTCACTTTTTTCATCATCAGTGAAATTAATACTTCCATTACCTTTCAAACCCAAACCTTTATTTTTAAAAACAAGCTCTTCTAATTTTAACTTACTGTTCCGGTAATCTATATTTCCTTCCAAGTAATCGAAAGGCAATTCAGATATCTGCCCTTTTTCTGCTTCGATTTTACCTTTAATCTTTAAATTATTGGGCAGACCGCTCAATTCGCCTTTAAAATTGGCCAGTCCTTTAATCTCTTGATAGTTTGAGAGTTTTCCCAGTTCTTCCAAATTAATTCCCGCAGTATTTATTTTTAAATTCAAATAATTATTTTCGGCAATTACCCCTTCTGCTTGTAATAAAAAATCTCCTAATTCACTATCCTCGACTTTTATTTTAGCTACAAGATTTGTTTCTTCTCCTTCAGCAACAGTCCCTTTTAAGTCTACTTTTCCTGATAACAACCCACTTTTCAAATAATTAGAAAGAAGGGGTTTAAGGAGATCGCTTTGTGTATTAAAGTGGGAAAAGTCAAATGAAAAAGTGTATTCAGGCAATTCCTTGCCTAAATTAACCTCTCCCGTCCCTTTAATCAGCCCTCCTGCGACCTCTGCTTTTATTTCTTTTAAATAAATTTCACCTGAATCATAATTAAATCCAGCGGATAGATTTAAAAAACCGCAGCCTCCAATTTTCCCTTCCTTTGTCAATAATTTCCCATTAACTTGAAAATTGTTTTCTAATCCACTTACTTCAATCTCTAAATTAGAGCTGCCTTCAAGGGGAAAATCAGTGGATAGAGATAGATATTTTTTTGCCTCTTCTGCCAAATCCTTTAATTTAAAATTCTCCGAATTTACTTTTATATTATACTGGAATTTATCATCATAGGTTAAATTACCCTGTAGAGAAAAGGGAGAATTCTGATAGGTAGCAGTCATATTCTCAATACTGATTTCTTGGGAATTAAAAATAGCCGAACCATAGAGTTGTTTTATCTCCAGGTTATCCAAAAAATCAGAATATAAATTAGCATCTTTAAGGGAAATTTTTCCCTGCCAGTTAACTTTTCCCGGTATATCATCTAAATTGCTAGACAAGCGTAGATTTGAATCAAACAACCCCTTTTTTACTTTGATAATTTCGTCTTGAACAAAATAATATTGGAAGTGAGCAATTTCTGCATCTTTAAAAGTAAAATCGAGTACATAGTCTACTTTTTCAGTAAAAAAATATCCTTCCAATTGAAGAGGACTATCATCTTCTTCTCTTTTGCCTGAACAACTAAATTCTACTTTAGGTAATTCCGCTAAATAAAAATAGCCATCTAATTGTTTTACTGAAGTTAAAAGACCGTTTTCTTTAGTTGTCTGGTAATCTATATAATCTAGATTTCCTCCTTTAACAATCACTCTCTTAATTGGAAATAAACTAATAGCACTAAGATTAAACTTTTCCATAAAATCAAAGGTTCCCGATTCATCTCTAAGCAAGGTCATTTGAGGTTTTATAAAAGTGACATTTTTAATATTTAGAATTGCTTCCTTCTTTAGGATAGAGAGAATATCTAAATCATAATCTGCTATTAGTTCTTCCGCTTCAAAGAGCATGTCCTCCTCTTTTAATGAGCTGTCTTTGAATACTTTAAAATTAGATAAAGTTACAGAATTGAGAGAGTAATTTTTAACTTTCCCAATATAAATTCCCCGATCCATGGAATTCTCCATCGTAGAGATTATCTGATTTTTTATCTCATTTTTAACCTGACTACTCCGAATAGCAAAATATCCTCCCGTAATTAAAACAACGAGAATCAGAGTAATTAAGATTATTTTTGGAAAGGATTTTTTTATTTTTTTCTCAGACATGTAATACAATTCTCCAAATAAATTGGTTAGCTGGTTAATTAGTTAACTGGTTAACTGGTTAAGAAAACGTATTCAAGATAAAAAGCTGGTTTTTCGTTATTTGTTTTTTATTTTTAAATAAAGAAAATCGGTTTACGGTTTACAGTTTCTAGTTAACATTTGTTAGATGTAACTCATCTGGTTGCCTATAGTTAACGATTTAAACGGTTTGATGCTAATTTTTTAACTAGTTAACCAGGTAACCAACTAACTAGTTAACCAATATATTATATCATATATTTTATATAGGTTAAATGTAATTTTTAATCTATATTGTGTTACTTCTAATTATTTATTTCTTTTTCTTCTCTTTTTATCTTCTTCCAGACCGCTAAAGCTTCTTCGGGAGTGCTTACCTTTACATCACCAAAGACATGAGGATGCCTTCTGACGAATTTTTTTATTGCTCCTTTTAGCACATCAGAATAAGTAAATAAGTTTTTTTCTTTAGCAATTTCAATCTCCATAAATATAACCATCATTAAATCACCTAATTCTTCACATAAATTATCTACATCCTTAGATTGAACTGCCTCCGAAACCTCTTCTGCTTCTTCTAAAATATTAGGAGCCAGAGATTCTAAGGTCTGCTTTCTGTCCCAA
>CAZXYB010000053.1:0-6980 GCA_964644855.1 uncultured Atribacterota bacterium
ATGTAGTATATAGTAAAGAAAACAAAAGAGAAAAATAGTGTAGAGCGTAGAAATACACACTTTTCTGTTGTTTCTGCACCCACTTTCGTGTAAGTGTAAACTGTAGCAGGAACCTATCTTTTTTATCTTTTGACTCCATTTTTCCTAACTCTACGCTCAACGCTAAACGCTATACGCTAAACGCTATACGCTATACGCTAGTTTTTACTATACGATAAACGCTGTACGCTCCACGCTATACGCTAGTTTTTACTATACGATAAACGCTGTACGCTCCACGCTAGGTTTATTGGCTAACGACTAAATAATAAGGGATATAATAATTTTGAAAAAAGAAAAGGATTTGATGACAAATAATTTAGAAAAAAAATTAGATTATAAATTCAAAAATAGAATTCTTCTCAAAGAATCTCTGACCCATCCTTCTTTCCAAAAGAGAAGTTTAAAAGACAAGAAAACTAACAATCAAAGATTAGAATTTCTAGGTGATTCTGTTTTAGATTTAGTCGTTACTGGATATCTTTATCGTAGCTTCCCTTCTTTTTCAGAAGGTAAGCTTACAAAAATAAAATCTGTTATAGTTAGTAAGGATATTTTGGCTAAATGGGCAAATAACCTTTCTTTAGGAAAGTATATTATTTTGGGAAAAGGGGAAGATTCAACCGGAGGGAGAAAAAAATTATCTATTCTTGCAGATTGTTTTGAAGCTCTATTAGGAGCAATATATTTAGATGGTGGTCTACAAAGAGCTAAAAAGATTATATCATTATTTATTAAAAAAGAAACGGAACTAATTATAAAAGGGAAGCAGGGAGAAGATTACAAAACTTTATTACAGGAAATATCTCAAAAAAAGATAAAATGTTTACCCGAATATTTTTTGATTAAAGAAAAAGGTCCGGACCATAAAAAAATGTTTAGTATTGAGGTAAGACTAAAGAAAATTGCCTATGGAAGCGGAATTGGTGAGAACAAAAAAGAGGCAGAGCAGGAAGCAGCACAGAATGCTCTAAAAAAATTAAAAGTAATAAAATGAGGCAAAAGATGTTTTTAAAGGAACTTGATATTTATGGATTCAAATCATTTGGAAAAAAAACAAAACTATCATTCAATTCTGGCGTTACTGCAATAGTAGGTCCGAATGGCTGCGGTAAAAGCAATATTACCGATGCGGTCAGATGGGTATTAGGTGAACAGAATATCAGGTCATTACGAGGGAAACAACTAACAGATATTATTTTTTCAGGGAATCACAAAACAAAACCTTTAAACATAGCGGAAGTTTCGTTAACTATAAATAATTCTGAGAAAATTCTCCTGGTAGACTGGGAAGAAGTAAATATTAAAAGAAGAATATATCGTTCCGGAGAGACCGAAAATTTCATTAATGGAATCTCTTGCAGATTGAAAGATATTCAAGAACTGTTCATGAATACAGGATTGAGTAAAAATACTTATTCCATCGTTGCTCAAGGAGAAGTTGATCTTATTTTAAGTGCAAAGCCGTCTGAACGACGTTATTTATTTGAAGAAGCTGCCTCTATTTCCAAATATAGATATGAAAAGAAAAAAACATTAAATAAGATAGTAGAAACTAATAATAATTTAGATAAGATTGAAAACATAATTTCTGAAATAAAAAATCAATTACTAATTTTGGAAGGAGAAGCAAATCATTTAAATAGTTATAAAATATGTCGAAAAGAGATTAAAAATTTGGAATTATTTTTACTCTATCAAAGATACAATCTATGCAGAACAAATTTATCTAAAATAAAGAAAAATTTAGAGTACTACGAAAAGGAAAAAAATAAGATTATACAGAAAATTAAAGAAGATGAAGTAGCGATTAATTTATTAAGTATAGAATTAAATAATTTAAGTAAGGAACAAGAAAAATATAAATATGATAATTACGAGCTGGATAATAGAAAAAAAATAATTCAGAACGAATTAAATTTAATGTTACAAAAGAAGGGCGATATTGAAAAAAGGTTGGTTGATTTAAATAAAGAAGCCGAAAGTATTAACCAAAAAATAGTTATCAGTGAACAAAATAAAAAAGCGGTAAGCTTGAATACTCTAGAGATAAATCAAAAATTAGATAGTTATAATAAAAAACTTATCTCTTTAAATAAGGAAATTGATAATATTTCAAATTTTACCAATTCGCTTAATATTATAGAGATTAATTCAAGGGAGTTATTAAAGATAATTTCTAAAAAAGAATTGTTTTTAAGGGAATCAAAAATAAGATATAGTACTACCTTGAATATTATCGATGTAAATTTAGAGAAAATAAGGGGAAAAAGAGCATTGCTTGAAAATCAATTAAAAAATATGCTGGCAAAAGAGCTTGATTATCAAAAAATTGTAAGAGAAAACAGAAAAAAAGGAAATGGAGCGCAACTTAAATTAAATGAAGAGAAAGTAAAAGAGATTGAGATTATCTTAAAAAAAATACAGGCAGAAGTGGAGAAAGATAAAAATGTAATTAACTTAAAAGAAGAAAGGAAAAACATTTTAAAGAAATCAATTAAGACCAATGGGGGGGAAAACGGACAAAAGACAGATATCTTCTACTTTAAATACTGCCAAAAATATCCAGATAACCTTTGTGAAAAAATCATAAAACTTATCGATAATATTCCTTCAAAATATGACAAAATTATGAAGATTGCTTTAAAAGAAAGTTTAAACTCAATTGTAGTGAGCGATATTTCATATGCTTTAAATATAATTAATTCAATACCGAAAAATGAATTAGTGAAATTGAAGATAGTCCCTATGAATTTATTAAAAAATGTAAAAACATTTCCTGGTAACCAGGCTAACATTAAAAACAAAAATATTTGTGGTTTTGCCTGCGAACTGATAAATTACTCCCAAAAATACCAGAATTTATTTAAACTTTTATTGGGAAATGTATTAATAGTTGAAGATACAAAGACTGCCCTTGATATTTCTAATGAGTACCTGGGTAAATATAAAATTATTTCACTAAATGGTATGGTAATAAATATAGACGGTTCCGTAGATTTTTATTCAGAATCAACAAATTCAGAGAATTATAAAGAGAGTTTTTATTATGTAGAAAAAGAGATTGAAAAGTTAGAAAAAGAAATAAAAACTTTAAAAATTAAAATTGAAAAAAATGATAGTATTATAGAAAAAAATAACGATATTTATAATTCACTATGGAAAGAAAACCAGGATATAAAAAGATTATTACAGGAGAGTGAAAAAAACCTAACGGATAGTGTAAGCAATTTGAATAAGTCAATAGTTTCAATTAATGAGCTAAAAGATAGCTTAAAAAGTATTTTGATTGAAGAAAATAGTATTTTGGAGGAGAGAAAGATTATTTCAGAGAAATTACGTTTCTTGAAAAAAAATTACAACACTCTTTCTGAATATAACAAAAATATTAGTAATTCTTATAATACAATTAATCAAATTATTAGAAGAGGAAAAAACCGTATAAACAATATTTACAGAGACATAAATGACTTAAAAAATATTATTTTAATAAATAAAGAAAAGCTGATAAACATAAAAGAAAAAGCTGAAAATGTTTCTCAATACAAGGATGAGTATTCCATCGATTTAAATAAAAAAAGAAGCGCTATAAAAGAATATAATGAAAAACTTGATGATATATTTAAAAAAATAAAAGAGCATAGAATTCAAATAGAAAGATTGGATAAAGAAAATCCTGCTATTTTCATGAAATCAAAAAAGATAGGTGAAATTCTGCAAGAAAAATCCAATCTATTAAAAAATATACAACAGGATAAGATGAACCAACAAAAAACGTACGAAGCAATTAAAGATAAACAACACAGAGAAGAAATGTTAGAGGTTCAACATCGGGAAAAATATGTTAATACAAAGGAAGAAGTAAATAAAAATTACAATTTAGCACTGGAAAAATTGGAATTATATAAAAATAAAGCCGGTTCACAGAGGGAAGCTAGCGAAAGGATAGATGTTTTAAGAGATGATATTCTAAGAATGGGTCAAATAAACTTTGAGGCCGAAAATAGATACAATAATCAGTTACAACGATATAATTCTCTATACGAAAAATACGAAGATATATGTAAAGCAAAAAAATATCTGGAAATAACGATTTCAGAAATTGACCAAATTGCTACAGAAAGGCTAAAAAAAACATTTAATCAGGTAAAAATATATTTTAATGATATATTTAAAAAAATATTTCCTGGAGGGGAAGGAAGCTTAGTTATTGAATCTGAAAAAGATATATTAAACTCCGGAGTAGAGATAATTGCCCGTCCTCCGGGAAAGAAAACGCAAAATATTGAATTGTTATCCTCCGGTGAAAAAGCCCTAACTGCTATAGCACTTTTAATGGCCTTACGGAAAGTAAATCCCAGTCCATTTTGCTTTTTTGATGAAATAGATACATCTTTAGATGAAGTAAATGCTGAAAGACTTACCCATATATTAAAAGGGGAAGATTTAAAACAGTCGCAATTAGTTATTATTACCCATCAAAAAGCAATGATGGAAGCAGCAGACACATTATATGGTATAACCATGGAAGAATCGGGTATCTCAAAATTAGTTTCGGTAAAATTTGAAAAATAAATCAAGGTGGCTAATAAAAACCATGAATATAGGAAATGTATTTTCCCAATTTAAGGAAGGCCTATATAAAACGCGGATAGAATTTACCAATAAGTTAGGGTATTTATTTAGTAATTCTAAAGATAAATCAGATTTTTTGGAAAAATTAGAAGAACTGTTAATATCATCTGACTTAGGAACCTCCGCAACTACAGAGATAATGAAGGAATTTCAGCAAATTAACTTTAGAGAATATAAGGAAAATAACTTTAGTTTTTTTAAAGAAAAATTAAAGACCATCTTGTTAAACATTTTAAATTCACCCACATTTGATATTAACCTTAATGAAGATAGATTGAATATAATAATGTTAGTTGGGGTAAATGGTTCAGGGAAAACTTCAGTAGCGGGTAAAATTGCTTATCGCCTAAAAAAAATAAATAAAGATATATTGATGGTTCCTGCTGACACCTTTAGAGCAGCAGCGATACAGCAGCTTGAGATTTTATCTGGTAAAGCAGGAGTAGAGATGATAAATACCAAAGAAGGTGCTGATCCAGCTTCGGTCGTATACGATGGGATCAGTGCAGCTAGAGCCAGGAAAAAGAATGTAGTTATTATCGATACTGCCGGAAGATTACATACCAAGACAAATTTGATGAATGAATTGGAAAAGATAAAAAGGGTAATCCAAAAAGAGGCCAATAATTATTCATTAGAGATATTGCAAACCATTGATGCTACAACGGGACAAAACGCTATAGCTCAAGCAAAATCTTTTAATAAATCTTTAGAAATTAGCGGAATTGCCCTTACTAAAATGGATGGAACGTCCAAGGGGGGGATAGTAATTGCTATAAAAAAAGAGTTAGGTATTCCCGTTAAATTAATTAGCTGTGGAGAAAAATTAAATAATTTATATGATTTTAAAGCTGATAAATTTGTTGAAGCTCTTCTTGATTGACACTAAAGATAATTTTCTATATACTTATAAAGGTATTTTTGCGGAATTGGAAATTATTTGATAAATCGAAGTTAAGAGGAGTTTTTTTATGTTTGCCAATCTTACTGATAAGTTGCAGGCAATATTTAAAAAGATAAAAAACAAGGGAAAGTTAAATGAAAACGATATAAAAAATTGTCTTCATGAAATTCGTATAGCCCTTTTAGAAGCAGATGTAAATTATAAAGTTGTAAAGGAATTCATAAGTAATTTACATGAAAAAATGCAACAGGAAAAGATATCCGAAAGTCTAACACCTGCTCAACAAATTATAAAAATAGTAAATGGGGAGATAACTTTAATATTAGGGTCAAAACAAAGTGACCTTAGTATAAATTCCACTCCTCCCACTATTATAATGTTAGTGGGATTGCAAGGAACAGGTAAAACTACCACAGCCGTAAAGTTAGCTAATTATTTTAAAGAAAAAGGGCACTCGCCGCTCTTGATAGCAACAGATACATATAGACCGGCAGCTATAGAACAACTGCAGGTGTTAGGTGAAAAATCTAATTTACCTGTTTTTACCATAGGCAAAAACGAAAGTGCGGTAAATATTGTTAAAGCTGCCATAAGTTACTCATCTAAAAAAAATAACGATGTGTTAATTATTGATACTGCCGGAAGATTACATATAGATGATAAATTAATGAATGAATTAGAAGAGATTGATAAAAATGTTCCTCTTCATGAAAAATTATTGATAGTAGATGCTATGGCCGGACAGGATGCGGTAAATTCAGCTAAAGTGTTTTGCGATAAAATCAAAGTAAGCGGAATTATTCTGACTAAATTGGATGGTGACACTCGGGGAGGAGTGGCCTTATCCTTAAAAAAGGTTTTAGGGATACCAATTAAATTTATAGGCATAGGCGAAAAGGTCGATAACTTCGAAGTTTTTCATCCGGAAAGAATGGCCTCTCGAATATTGGGTATGGGTGATGTCTTAACACTAATAGAAAAAGTTGAAACTGCTTACGATAAGGATGAATTAAAAAAATTAGATAAAAAGATGAAGGACCATAATTTTGATTTAAATGATTTTTATTCACAGCTAAAAAAAATGAAAGATATTGGTTCGGTAGATCAGATTATGGATATGGTTCCAGGATTTAATAATTTAAAAAATAGAATAGATGTTGCAAAATTAGGAGATAGGGATGCTGAACTAAAGAAAGTCGAAGCTATTATAAGCTCTATGACTGTTAAAGAAAGGGAAAATCCTTCTATAATTAATGGAAGCAGAAGGAAAAGAATATCCAGGGGTAGCGGAACACAGCTTTCTGAGATAAATAGATCGCTAAAGCAATTTTATAAAATAAAAGAAATGTTTAAAAGGGGAACAGGGCTAAAAAATATTTCTTTTAATTAAATTAGTCGTTAG
>CAZXYB010000054.1:0-1151 GCA_964644855.1 uncultured Atribacterota bacterium
CGATACTCGATACTTTCTTTTATAAATTCTTGCTTAAATAAAGAAAAAATATTATAATATTTAAAGATATTTCTTAATTACCGTTCTTTTATAAAAAAATATTCTCCGAGCTATTACACCTAAGGTGAAAACGATGGTGGGTTAGCCGATAGGGAATAAGAGGAAACTCTTATTCCTCCCGTGTTTGGAAAGGAGGACTGATATTATGACTTAGATTTGTAAACCAACACCGGACACAGTGTTGGTTTTTTTATTATGAAGTGTTAAATTTAATTATAAGAAAGGAAAGAAATATAGATGAAGAAAAATATTATTTTTAAGGCAGTGTTTTTACTTTCTATTAGTATGATATTAATTGGTTCAGTTTATGCTAGCCCTATTCACCTAAAATTAGCCACTACTACTAGTACGGAGAATTCGGGGCTGCTGGGTGTTTTATTGCCTCCCTTCGAAGAAAAATTTGGGATCAAGGTTGATGTTATTGCAGTTGGTACCGGGAAAGCTCTTACATTAGGAGAGAATGGAGATGTAGATGTAGTATTAGTTCATGCCCGAGCAGCAGAGGATAAATTTATCGAAGAAGGTTATGGAGTAAACAGAAGAGATGTTATGTATAATGATTTTATTATCCTTGGTCCCTCTGATGACCCGGCAGGGATTAAAGGTGAAAGTAACATAATTTTAGCTTTAAAAAAGATTGCTAACTGCAAGGCCTATTTTGTTTCTCGGGGCGATGATTCCGGAACCCACAAAAAGGAAAAGAGTTTATGGCAAGATGCAAAAATATCTCCTGTAGGGAAATGGTATATGGAAATTGGCCAGGGGATGGGAGCGGCTTTACAAGTTGCGAACGAGAGACAAGCTTACGTCCTATGTGATAGAGGTACATTTTTAGCTTACAAGGATAAGATAGACTTAATTATTCTTTCCGAAGGAGATGCTCTACTATTTAATCCTTATGGCATAATGGTAGTTAATCCAGCTCGCTACTCACAGGTTAAATATATGGAAGCTATGCAATTAATTGCCTGGGTTACTTCAGTAGAAGGCCAGAAAATAATTAGAGAATATAAGAAAGAAGGAGAAATCCTTTTCCATCCAATGGCTATTGAATAGCGAATAGTAATTCGCGTATCGAGTATTGCGTATCG
>CAZXYB010000054.1:1251-6836 GCA_964644855.1 uncultured Atribacterota bacterium
GTAGGGGCTTGATTTATCAAGCCCGCTAAAGAAGTTATCGAAATGACTTGGGTCGAATAAATTCGACTCTTACTCTAAAAGCTATACTTTATTTGCAAAAGTTTTGAATTCTGAATTATGATTTTATGCTTTATTCTTTAAGTTTTTTACCAAATAACGGGATTGCCACGCACCGATAAATCGAAGCAATGACAAGAGAGAAGCCTAACGTAATGTGTGATACAAATTTATTTTGGTTTTCTTCTTTTCTCTTTTTTTTCTATACACTCTACGCTAAACGCTGTACGCTTTAACGTACGAGATACGATTCACGAAATACTGATTTTTGACACGATACACGATACTCGATACACGATACGAATTTATTTATCGAGGTGATATTTTGGATTTTATTATCGAAGGGATACGGAAAGCTTTTCACTTAATCTTTACTTTAGACAGTGAAATATTTAGTATCGTCTTGCTTTCATTAAGAGTATCATTGACTGCTGTTATTTTAGCCTCATTATTGGGAGTATATTTAGGATTTTTAATGGCGGTAAAAGATTATTGGGGAAAAAGATTTAGTGTAGCTTTGGTGAATACCCTATTAGCCTTACCAACAGTAGTTATAGGACTGATTGTTTATTCTTTAGTTTCTCGAAGAGGGCCACTGGGAATCTTTGGTTTGTTATACACCCCTTCAGCTATGATTATTGGGCAGTTCATATTGGCTGTTCCTATAATTATTGCTCTCACTCATTCAGCAGTACAGGGAATTGATAAAAGGGTTAGGAATACCGCATTAACTCTGGGAGCAACCGAAGCCCAATCTGCCTGGATGGTAATTAAAGAAGCCCGTTATGCAGTGTTGGCTGCGGTAATTACTGGATTTGGAAGAGTAATTGCCGAAGTCGGGGCTGCTATGATGTTGGGAGGAAATATAAAAGGAAGTACCCGGGTTATGACTACTGCCATTGCCCTGGAGAGTACCAAAGGAGAGTTTGGTTTTGCTATTGCCCTGGGAATTATATTACTATTTGTTGCCTTTAGTATAAATATTTTACTTCACTATTTTCAAAGTAAGAGAGTGTAAGCTTAAAAATGGATAAATTAATATTTAAAGTTAGAAATATAAAAAAAGTTTATAATAATAAAATTGTATTAGATGTACATAGTTTAAATTTTCAAGAGGGTAAGATTTACGCTATTGTCGGCCCAAACGGGTCAGGCAAGACCACCTTACTCAATATTTTAAATTTACTAGAGAAAGCAGACGAAGGTCAAATATTTTTTTACGATCAAGAAATTACCAATAAATCAAATTCTGATATCTTAGAAATTAGAAGGAGAATAACTTTAGTAAATCAGAATCCTTTCTTATTTAATTCTACAGTCTATGATAATATTGCCTATGGATTGAAAATAAGATCGATTTCTCCTAAAGTTCAAAAAAGCAAAATTAGAAGTGCTTTAAATATAGTAGGACTTTCCGATTTTGAAGATAGAAAGGCGAATCAACTATCAGGCGGAGAAGCTCAACGAGTGGTAATTGCCAGAGCCTTAGTGATAGAACCAGAGGTTCTTTTTTTAGATGAGCCTACCGCAAATATAGATCAAAAGCACATAGATGTGGTGGAAAGAATTATTAAAAAAATAAAGGAAGAGATTAAAACCACTGTAATATTTTCCACTCACGACCTTTCCCAGGCCTATCGCTTAGCTGATGAGGTGATTTCTCTTTTGGATGGTAAAATTATTAAACAAGTTCCGGAAAATCTTCTTCAGGGAGAAATAGTAGAAGAAAATGGTTTAAAGCGTTTTAAAACTATGGGAAATATAAAATTTGCCATAGTAAGTAAAAAAGTTGGTCTGGCATATATTTCTATTGACCCTAGAGATATAATCTTATCTTATGAACAGTTTCAATCCAGTGCCAGAAATTCATTTTTAGGGAAAATAACAAAGATTATTGAGCAAAATCATTTGGTAAAGTTAGAAATAGACATCAGCATCCCTTTAGTAGTAATTATTACCAGAGAGTCATTTTTTGAGATGAATCTTAATCTTGGAAGCAAAGTTTATTTAACTTTTAAGGCTTCGGCAGTAAAATTATATTAATTTTTAAAAAAGAAATACTTATAAAACAATGTATATAAACAATTATTATTAAGGAGATAAAAAGTGAATATGGTAAAACCCTTATTTAAAGTTAATACCCCGAATGAGGTAATTACGATGCTAAAAAATCATTTAAATTTAAAGGAAATAACCCGAAACAACATAGAGGAAGTCGATATTAAAATATCCTTACATAGGTTTTTGGCGGAAGAGATAGTTGCGCCCGCTAATCTGCCTGGTTTTAATCGTTCTATAATGGATGGTTATGCCATTAGAGCAGAAGATTCTTTTGGAGCAACTGACGCCTTACCTTCCTATTTGAAAATTATAGGAGAAATAAAGATGGGTGTTAAACCTAAATTTAAGATTAACCCTGGAGAAGTGGTAAAAATACCTACCGGAGGCATGCTCCCCGAGGGAGCAAATGCGGTGATGATGGTAGAATATACTGAACAGATTGATGATGCTACCGTTGAGGCAAGAAGATCAATTTCTCCCTGGGAAAATGTAGTTCGAGAGGATGAGGACTTAAAAACAGGGGAGATAATTTTAAGAAAAGGGAGCAGATTACGTTCACAGGACATAGGAGTTTTAGCTGGAATAGGGAAAATTAATATCAAAATCTATAAAAAACCTAAAATTGCTATTTTTTCAACGGGTAATGAAATAATCCCGGCTGAAGGCGAACCTCGAATAGGGCAGATAAGAGATATAAATTCTTATACCCTTGGAGCCTGTATTAAAGAGGCAGGCGGGATCCCTGTTTATAGAGGGATAATTAAAGATGAAGTTATTCTATTGGAGCAGAAGATAAAAAAGACTATCAAAGAAGATGAGGTAGAAGCGGTAATTATTTCCGGAGGAAGTTCAGTAGGGGTAAGAGATATTACCCTGGAAGCGCTTGATAGATTAGGGAAACCCGGTGTATTGATTCATGGAGTATCAGTAAAACCAGGGAAACCTACTATACTTGCCATAGCTGACAATAGGCCGATATTTGGCTTGCCCGGCCATCCAGTCTCAGCAATGATAATCTTTGATCTTTTTATAAATCCTTTGATTAGCTGGTTACAGGGAGGAGAATATAATTATAATTCTACCAAAGAAATAGAAGCAGAGTTGACCTGCAATATGGTTTCAGATTCGGGAAGAGAAGACTATATCCGGGTGTTTGTATATGAAAAAAATAAAAAAATTTATGCCGAGCCTATTTTGGGGAAATCAGGATTAATTTCTACTATGGTTCGAGCATCAGGTCTAATAAAGATAGGATTAAATATTGAGGGCTTAGAAAAGGGCAGTAAAGTAATGGTTAGATTATTTTAATGTTCAACAAATTGTAAACTGATAACTGAAAAACCCGTATTTTAAACTAACGACTATTCACTATTCACTAACGACTAAATAGGGAGGAAAGATTAACTTGAAGAGAAATATATATTTAAGTAAATTAGCTTTAAAAAAAGCTCAAGAAAAATTTTATAAAACTTTATTAAAATACAAACTTACTCAGCCTTTAAAAGGTGAATTAATTTCTACTGAAAATTCCTTGGGGCGGATTAGTGCAGAACCAATTTTTGCCAGGATATCCTCTCCTTACTATCAGGCGGCAGCAATGGACGGGGTAGTAGTTAGAGCAAAGGATACTTATAAAGCTTCCGAATCTTCTCCTGTTATTTTAAAGATTAATCAAGATTTTCATTTTATAAATACCGGTAATCCCATACCTTTCGGTTTTGATGCAGTTATTAAGATTGAGGATATTAACCTTTTGAATAAGGTTAGCGAAGAAAAAAGTAGAGATATTTCTGGTAATATCTCTGATAGTCTGGGAGCAGAAAATATTAAGGAAATTAAAATCTTTTCCGCCGCTTTTCCGGGGCAGTATATCCGTAACATTGGGGAAGATGTGGTAGCTAACCAGTTAATTATCCCTGTAAATCATAAAATCCGTCCGGTAGATATCGGAGCTTTATTAGCAGGAGGAGTAAACCAACTTTTTGTCCGCAAAAAGCCCAGGGTAGCAGTTATACCTACTGGTGATGAATTGATTTCACCAGGAGAAGAAATTAGTCCTGGTAAAATTATTGAGTATAATTCTAAAATAATTGAAGGTCTGGTTTATGAATGGGGAGGAGAGGCAAGTATATACGGAATAGTGAAAGATATTCCTCAGGACTTAAAAAAAGTTTTACAGAAGGCAAAACAACAAAATGATATTGTAGTGGTTATAGCCGGTTCCTCTGCCGGCTCAAAAGATTTTACTTCCGAGATTGTCAAAAGTATAGGTGAGGTTTTAGTTCACGGAGTGGCTATTATGCCCGGAAAACCAACAATTTTAGGAATCATTGATAATATTCCTTTTATCGGGCTTCCCGGCTACCCGGTCTCAGCGATTATCTCTGCGGAACAATTTTTAAAACCTTTGGTTTTCTATAAATTAGGATTGATTGCAAAAAAGCGAGAAGAGGTTAAAGTCTATATGGCCCATAAAGTGGTTTCCCATTTAGGAGATGAAGAATTTCTAAGAGTAAAATTAGGAAATATAGATGGGGAAATAATGGCTTATCCTCTTTCCCGGGGAGCAGGAGTGCTAACTTCTCTGGTAGAAGCAGATGCCCTGGTTCGTATTCCCTTGCTTAAAGAGGGGGTAGATTTTGGAGAAGAAGTAGAAGCCGAACTTATAGAAGATTTAAATAAGATAAAGAACAATATCATTGTGACCGGGAGTCATGATTTAGTTTTGGATATTTTGAGGAATGAACTACAAGAAGAGTTTTCTGATTTTAATTTGGTGTCTTTTAATGTAGGAAGCATGGGAGGATTATTAGCTTTGAAACAAAAAAGAACCCACCTTGCCACCGCTCATCTATTGGATCCGGAGAGTGGAGAATATAATTTCCCCTATATAAAAAAGATGCTTCCTCAGAGAGAATTGAAAGTTGTGAATCTAACATACCGGGAACAGGGGATAATGATAAAAAAAGGAAATCCAAAAAATATTAAAGGGATAAATGATTTAGTTAAAAAGGATATTAAGTTTATTAATAGACAGAAAGGGTCAGGAACCAGAGTTTTATTGGATTACCTATTAAAGAAGAAAGGTATTAGTCCTTTGGATATTCAAGGTTATTCCAAGGAAGAGTATACCCATTTAATGGTGGCTTCTTCCGTAGCGGAAGGGAGCGTAGATGCGGGCCTGGGGATTTTATCTGCTGCCAAAGTCTTCCGTTTAGATTTTGTACCTGTGGTCAAAGAAAGGTATGATATAATTATACCTGAAGAATACTACTCTTCTTTAAAGATTCAAAAATTATTAACTGTTATTCGATCGGAAAAATTTAAGAAAAAAGTTTTAAGTTTGGGAGGATATGACCTCTCTCAGAGTGGAAAGGTAATAAAAGAATGAGTAAATTAATAGATAATTTTGGCAGAGAAATTTCCTACCTTCGGGTTTCTATTACCGATCGATGTAATTATAGATG
>CAZXYB010000055.1:0-3646 GCA_964644855.1 uncultured Atribacterota bacterium
CAAAAGCATATTCTTCTTGATTGTTAGTATCTGCGGTAAAGTGTTTAAACATAAATAAACCCTTCTCTAATTAAACTACACAATATATATCGTTATTAGAATATAAATTAGTCGTTAGTCTCAAATACAATTTTTAGTATATGGTTAAAAATTTAAAATTAAAAGCGAAAAACCATAATTCAAAACTTAAAACTTTCTCTCTCAGTACTAAATTTTAAGTTCTGTTTTTGCTTCTTTATCTTTTCATTTTTGCTATATAGCATGCAAGATAAGAAAGATGGAAATCAATAGATAAAACAATATATTTAAATTTTTAATTTTAAGCTATGGTTTTGCGCTTTTCATTTTTCGTTTTATTACTATATGCTAATCAGGGCTTAAGTAAAAAGGAAATTCCTATACGATTTAACTAAATAATATGTTACTTATCTGCGTTTCTGATTCTTCTCTAACGTTTTTTAATAGTAATTCCAATGAAACATTTTTTCTTATCGCACCAGACCCAATAATTATTCCACCTTTTATCGGAAGGTAAGAGGTGGATAATTTTAATTCACCCCTCGTGCCCTTAGTTTTTAATTCTTTATTTATACTTTCGATAAAATCTTCAGATATTCTATTTTTATCTGAAGGTCCTATAAAGATAGTTTCATCACCTTTTTCAATATTATCTAATACCAATTTTTTTATAAAGTTTTGATATTCTTTATTGTTTAATTTTAAAATACTTTCTAGGGCATTGCCAAAAACATCTTCCATAATTTTTTGTTTTTCTAATAAAATAGTTTTCTTTACACCTAAATTCGCCTCAGTTAATATTTTGCTCTTTTTTAAAGATGCTTCCTGGTTGATTTTGTGCAATATGGTCTTTTTTATATTATCTGCTTCTTTTCTACCTTTTTTTATAATATCATTTGCGTTATCTTCCGCTTGAGCAATAATTTTATCTGCTTGAATTTTGGCATCAGATATAATTTTTTCACTTATATCTTTAATAGTCATATAATATACGTCCTTTTATATATTTATTCCGTTGAAAAGTAACAAAGAAGCCAACAAAGAGAATACTGCATAAGTTTCTACCATAGTAACCATTACTATTGCTTTTCCAATCCCTTCCGGATTCCTTGCGGCTAAACCTATGGCTGCAGCAGCAGTTTTTCCCTGATACCATCCGGAAAAAAATCCTACTACTCCTATTGGTATACAAGCAAAAAATATTTGCCATCCTTGATCTAATGTTACAGGAATGGGTGATCCTCCAAGAATACCCGTTTTTATTAACACCCAAAATCCAATGAGTAATCCGTAAATACCTTGAGTTCCAGGAAAGGCTTGTAAAAGTAATACCAAACCAAATTTTTCCGGTTCTTCGGTTAATACTCCTATTCCGGCAGCTCCAGCTATCCCTACTCCGATGCCAGAACCAGAACAGGCTAACCCGATAGCTGTTGCAGCACCTAAAAATGCAATTACTATTCCTTGTGTAATCATCTTTCCCTCCTATTTCTAATTGATATTTTATTAAAGATGCAAGTTTTCGGTTTTCAGTAAGTATGACATATTACTCGATCTATTAACTGGTAAACTGGGTAACTGGATAACTAATATCCTCTACACTATACGCTAAACGCTCCACGCTATATTTGAACTTTTATATATTTAGTAATTATCTTGAAAGGCTTAAAGGGAGTTCCTCCACCTTCATAAAACTTAGTAAAATATTCCACGTACTGTAAACGAGTTGAATGGATAAATGCCCCCATGCCATTTATTACCAGATTAAATAGATGCCCTAAAATAAAGACCAAAACCGCTAAGATAATTCCAACAATTGGAATATCCTTAAATAACATTACAAAATTATTTACTACCACTGCCAATACTGCAGTTGATAATCCCAAAGCAAATAGTCGCGAATAAGAAAGAATATCACTAAAATAACCTATAAGGTTATATAAACTTATTACTCCACCAGCAACTTTTAGTATGATGTTTTTATTTGACCTTCCCTGTGTAAGGACTAAAAATAACAATCCCGCCCACATTATATATTTCGCCATAATTTTAAATCCTGCCAAAGAACCAATCGTACTTGCTATTACAAATAAAAGTATTCCGGAAATTAACAACAACCATGAGCCCTGGTCCATCAATCCTGTTTTAATCTTATTTTCTTTAACGTTTGCAATAAATTTAATAATAAACCCGGCGTAAATTTGGATTACTCCCAAAGATAGAGATATCAATAATAGAGGCATGGGATTTTTTATAGGATCGAGTAAAGCTATTTTATCAATTAAAAAAGTTTTTATAAATAAAAGATTTTCTGGAAGATAATTAAGTGTATCACCCATCCAACTACCCATAATCGCCCCCATAATAAAAGTGGATATACCCCCTAAGAAAAATAATCCAAAAAATTTCTTTGCCATTCCTTCAAATTTGAATTTTTTCAAAGCCAGGTAAGACAAAACAGCTATAACCAAGCCGTAACCGGCATCAGACAAACACATCCCAAAGAAAATAAAATAAAAGGGAGTAAATAAAGGAGTGGGGTCAAATTCCGTATATTTGGGGATTCCATACAGTTCGGTTACTGATTCAAAAGGTTCTACAAACTTATTATTTTTTAAAGCTACCGGTATATCATCAGTTTCTTTAGGGTCACTAAAGACTACCTCTAATTCTTTAAATTTTTTGTATAATGTATTTTTTAATTTATTTAGGTCTTTCTCTAAAATCCATCCCTCGATAATTATTACTTTTTTAGTCTGTTTGATATATTTTTCTATATCTTTTTTGCTTTTTAAGATGGATAGATAATCAAAAGCGGCGTATAACCATAAATTCTCTCTATTCAGCTTTTTACTTGCATCAAAAATTATTTTTCTTTTTTCTTCAATATTTTTTAATTCTTCGGATATATCGCCCAAGATATCATTTGGAGTTCCACTGAATTCTAAGGGTGCTTTAAAATAGTCAATACTATATTTACTCAATATTTTTTTAATAGAAGAATGGTATTCAGATATTGAAAGAATGACTACCTTACTTTGTTTTTTGTCTTCACTAATTTTTTTTATTTCTATTTCTTTGCCTATTTTTTTTATTTCTTCCAGGCAAGGAATAAATTCTTTTAAAGGAATGATTCCAACTATAGTTTTAGTATTTTTTGTTTCTTCTAAATCTTCTATTTTTACTTTTAATTCTCTCCATTCTTCTAATTGGTCTTGAGTATTTTTCAGATGATTTTCTCTGCTTTTTATTTTTTTAAGGTCTCCATCTAATTCTGAACATTCTTCATATATTTTTTTATA
The DNA here is from genome assembly GCA_964644855.1 of uncultured Atribacterota bacterium. Lineage (GTDB taxonomy): Bacteria > Atribacterota > Phoenicimicrobiia > Phoenicimicrobiales > Phoenicimicrobiaceae > Sediminicultor. The sequence goes on from CAZXYB010000055.1 coordinate 3,321, forward strand.
ATTATGTTGTAAAAATAAAGAAGACAATTTTTTATAATCATAAACGTTTCTTAAAGTAGAGATGGGCTTATCTGATTTTTTGGTTTTCTCTTGATAATTTGATAGGTAATCTACGCAGTATTTCACTTTTGTCAATGCGGAGTCGCTTTCAGTAATATTTATTTCGTTAAAGCTTAACAAACCGGATATCTTTAATTTAGATGTAATATCTATTATCTGGATACAGCCTGCTTTTTGGAGTTCCTCAATAATATTGTCTTTTAACTCAAGATGAGTAAAAATGTTTACCTTTTTAACTTTGCAAACAGCCATTATTTCCCTTCCAT
>CAZXYB010000055.1:3746-6808 GCA_964644855.1 uncultured Atribacterota bacterium
TGAGTAAAAATGTTTACCTTTTTAACTTTGCAAACAGCCATTATTTCCCTTCCATCACTTTTCTAATTACTATTTTTACGGCTTTATCGATATTTTTTAAAGAATTTTTACCTAATTCTTCTTTTTCTCTTTCGCAATATTTTATAATATTGTCTGCTTCTATTCTGGCTGATTCTTCTTCTCTTCCAATTATTATCTTTCCTTCTTTTTTGGTTTCTTCCTTGATTCTTTCTATCAGCCTATTAGCTTCCCCGTGAGCATTATTAATTATTTTATCATTCTTAACATTGGCTTCTTTAATAATATTATCTGCAGTAGTCTCGGTTTTTTTGACTTCTTCGATAATCTTATTTAACAAATAATTCACCCCTCAATAATTATAAAATGGTCTATAAAAAAAACTTCATAAATTATGTATTATAATCTATGAATACATGTCCTTATTAATAAATATACAATTGAAATTATAACACATCAGATAATTGTTTTCAATGCTAAAAAAGTATCGAGTATCGAGTATAAAATACAGTAATAAATAACAAGTAATGAGTAATAAGATTAAATTTCAGAAATTACAAAACAGGTACTCAATACATCTTTTTACATGCTTTTAATTTCTTTTAATAATCTTTTTATTATTATTTTATCACTGGATTCAGCAATTATCTTGCCTTTTTTAAACAGTACTCCCTTTTCTTTATTGAAGGCAACGCCTATATCAGCTTCTCTTGCTTCACCCGGTCCATTTACCATACATCCCATAACTGCAATGGTTAACGGTTTATCGGTATAACAAATCTGTTTCTCTACTTTTGCCACAATTTTATCCAAATCTACTTTACATCTTCCGCAGGTTGGACAGGAAATTAAATTTGGGCCCCTCTGTCTAAGATGTAAGGCCTTTAATATCTCGTACCCTACTTTTACTTCTTTTACAGGATCTCCGGTCAATGATACTCTAATGGTGTCACCAACCCCTTGAAGTAAAAGCGCACCAATTCCCACAGATGATTTAATAATACCTGAAAAAGGCGGGCCAGCTTCAGTAATTCCCAAATGTAAGGGATAATCATATCTTGAGGAAAATATATTATTTGCTTCTATAGTTCTAATTACATCCGTAGATTTAATGGAAAATTTTACATTATGATAGTCTACTTCTTCCATTATTTTGATAATATTTTTGGCACTTTCTATTAGAGCTTCGGAAGTTACTTTTTTGTATATCTTTAGTATATTTTTATCTAACGAGCCGGAGTTTATACCAAATCTAATAGGCAAATTTCTTTCTTTTGCTAATTTTATAATTAATTTAAGCTTTTCTACATTTTTTATATTTCCAGGATTTATTCTTATTCCATCTACTCCAAGTTCGATAGATTTTAAAGCTAATTTATAATCATAGTGAATATCGGCAACCAGGGGTATATTAATTTCCTTTTTTATCAGCGGAAGCGAGTAACATGATTCTAAATCCGGAACAGCTACCCTTACAAGTTCACAACCTTCTTTTTCCATTCTTTTTATTTGGGATACTGTATCTTGAATATTTTTCGTGTCAGTATTAGTCATTGATTGAACTGAAATTGGAGCATTTCCTCCAATTTCCAGTTTACCTACCTTAATACTCCTAGTCTTTCTTCTCTTATACATAACTTACAATTTCCTTATTTTTTATTTGACAAACAGCCTTGAAATATCCTTATAAGTGGCAATTATAAAAAGAATTACCATAAGAGATATTCCGATTAAATACATAAAGTTTAGTTTTCCAGCTTCTAAGGGTTTGCCCCTTAATTTTTCTATAGCTAAAATTATTATTTGCCCTCCATCCAAAATGGGTATAGGAAGAAGATTAAATATTCCTATAAATATACTTAAAATTGCGGTAAAATATAATAAGTTTAAGAAACCCAATTTTGCTGCTTCTCCGGTCATTTGTGCTATGCCTAAAGGTCCTGCTATTTCCAAGGGAATCTTGCCAGTAATCATTTCTATTGTGTTAGAAAATATTAGTTTCATAATATTGCCAGTTGCAACTATTCCTTTTGAAAATGCGGAAAATATATTAATCTTTTCGATAGATACTTCAAAAGTAATTCCGATTAAAGCTTTTTTATAATCATCATCATATTTTGGAGTTGTGAAAACATCAATAACTTCCCCTCCCCTATCCAGGGTAATTTGTAATTCTTTTCCTGAACTTTTATTTATAGTATCTGCAATTATATTAGGGTCTTCCGTTTTTATTGAGTTTATTGCGATAATCTTATCTCCGGAAAGTACACCTGCTTGTTCGGCAGGACCACCTTCAACAACTGTCGATACATAATTAGTAACTATCGGAATTCCACTTGTAAAAAATATAAGACTAAATATAACAACTGCGGTCGCAATATTCATAAAAGGACCTAAGGCGACTATTAATGTTCTAATCCCCAATGTTTTCTTGTCAAATCTTTGTTCTTCGGGCACTTCTTCTTCTGATGTTTCTTTACCATCTTCCTGCCCCATTTCCCCGGCCATTTTTACATAACCACCGAGAGGGATTAAGCAGATTAGATATTCTGTTTGGTTTTTTGTAAATCCTAATATTTTTGGTCCGAAACCAAAGGAAAATTTATATACTTTTACTCCGGATGCTTTTGCGGCAATAAAATGACCGAATTCATGAAAAAATATTAATATACTAAAAACGAATATAAAGGCAATTATGGTTATCATTTTTACTCCTAAAATTTATTATTAGTCGTTAGTGTACTAGCCGTTAGTGAATAGTGAATAGTCGTTAGTATTAAATAAAAAATACATAATTCACTAATTCATCAATTGGCCAATTAAAATAGTCAGATATTAAATAAAACTAGCGTATAGCGTATGTATTGGTTATATGGTTAGTTGGTTACCTGGTTTAAAAATGCAAGAGAGAGTAAAGAAGTGGGGCACGATGCATCGTTCCCTATCTATTTTTTCCTTCTGTTTTCTGAACTAATTAACCAAGTAACTAGCTAACAATTTCTATGATTTCTGAAATTTAATATTGTTACTTATCACTTATTACT
>CAZXYB010000056.1:0-2655 GCA_964644855.1 uncultured Atribacterota bacterium
TTACTTTATTTATAATTTCTTTTCCGGTAAGCTCTTGCCCGAGGGAAGTAATAGAAACACTAAAAATTAATAAGAATAATGAAGCCAAGGTTAAAATTGTTTTAAAATATTTTTTCTTTATTTTGATAGTTTACTCCTTCCTCTACGATCTTTTCTAATAAAATCAAAAATTACTACAATATTAATAATAAACCCAAGGCGAAAATAAGTAAAGATAGGATAATACTTAGGAGCAAGAAAAATTAATTGTGTGATAGGGGAGGGTCTTTGAGACATCATGGATGAATACAGGATGGTACTCTGTACTATATTTATTCTCTTTTTCCCAGTTTTTCCATTAACCAGATTTTTATTTTTCCAACAGTCTTTCTTTGGTTTAAAGGTAAAAATTTAGTTAAATCATTTTTAATTTCTTTATCCGATATTCCTTTTATAATATTTGTTAATTCTTTAACATCAGTCTTTTTATCATAAAGAGACATTTTTAGATTAACCAAGTTCCAATCAATTGCTATCCTCTTGCTTAATAGATACCAAAGGTCAAATATATCCCTTCCTTTTCCTCTAATTATTAGGGCTCTGATTTTTTCGGCTAAAATTTCTTTGGCTGCTAAATGAACTACCAAAGGGTATGGCGCAAGAGGGAAAATAGTCTCAATGTATTTAGTTTCGATATAAATTGGTTTTTCTCTAAAAGAAATATCTAATCTAACAGTTAAAGGAAAACTAAAATCTGCTATTTTTTGGAATATTCTTCCGGTAAAAGAATTGGCAATAGATTTTTCTTGCATAAAGGATACAGGTAGTTCTCTGGAAAGGTTTTTAATTGCTTTTTGAATCAAAGTTCTAATCTCTTTTTCTTTTAGGGTGCTGCTAAAATCTAAATCTTCAGAAAATCTAAAAGAATTGTATAAAAATTTAATGGCCGTTCCACCTTTAAAATAGACCTGATTACTTTCTTTTAACTCATAAAAGTATTTTAAAAATAGAAGTTGTAAGTATTCTCGATAAACAGAAAATATATCTATTTTCAATTCTTTGGAAAATATTTGTACCTGTTCTCTATTTAACATATTTTTTCACCATATTTTCTAAAGGTAAAAACTTATAATATCCCATCATTTTTAGCAACTTTTTCTTATTGATTAAGGATAAATTCAATTCGTTTAAACTTATACTTATTAAATCCTTGGAAATATAATAAAGCTCATCTAAAAGAGCTTTTTCTGGTTGGGCAATTAAAAAATTATCCTTTTTTACAAAACCAAAAAAATTTTCCCTTTTCAGGTGAGCAAATTCAAATTCCTTTTCGTTATAGATAATCTTTCTAGTTTTAGCGGTAGTAACAGAAGTAATTGTATAGGGAAATTGAGCTAAAATTCCGTAAAAAGAAAGGGCACTCTCCAAAGAAACGTAAGAGGGGGTAGTTAAAAAGTTAGCTAATTCATAATCGTTAATTTCTTTAAAAGAAAATAAATATTTTCCTTTAATAATTCTCTTTAAGATATCAGCCCTTTCCAATCTTTGAAGAAATTTATAAAGACTATTCTCTTTCTTAAAGGGAAAGATTTTTTGGGCAGTGCTAATATCCAGGAGAGAAATATTTTTCTGAATTAAAATTTGAATTGCTTTTTGTTTAGATATAGTTTCCATAATTGGTATTATTTTATACTAAAACCTTACTCTGTGTCAAGATAAAAAAGGGATTACTTTTTTGTTAGTGTAAATTTTAGTGGGATAGTTTGAAAAAGAAAAGAATGGTTTTTTCTTCAATATATACTATTTTCACCAAATACTAATAGACAGGCGGTACGCCTGTCCTACGGGAGTTGTATGGGTATAATTGTTTTTTCTATTTCAAAGAGAGTAGACACAAGATCTGTCCCTACAACGACTAGTTTTCCCGAAATTTAAACCTAGATCTTTTCCCTGATTACCAAATAGTTAGAAATAAAAAGGTTAATTTTTTATCGAAATGAATTGGTGACCAAAATTTTTATCATTTGCCGAAGGCATCTTTTAAACGTTCAGCAGGATCATCAAAAATAACTTCCTTTGGGTTAAAATGTTCTGAATCGAATTCTCCTCCAATCCATTCTAACATTCTTTCATGTTGCTCATCATCGGGGTCCCTTATAATTTTTAAAAAATCTTCATATCCGTATGTTCCGCCACAATCTTCAGGAGGGCAAGCTCTTTCTCCTTTAACACATAGAGGGTAAGTAATGTTATTTTCTTTGGGGAGTATCTTTTCTAATATTATTTTATGTTCCCAATTATCGCCAAAATCATATATGTAATTTGCTGATTGATTTTCCTTTGAAAAGTAGTCCGATATTTTTTGTTTCCAACCAGGAAGAGTTTTATAGTTTGCAAAATCTTCATCGTCATTTGGGATTCCAATTATAGTTTTTGTGCCACTTAAGGGATTTACTATCTCAAATTCATGAAGATGACTATCATACCAGCCCATAACATTTTGAATAGCAATATGTAAATCCCAAAATGTATATGTTTTAGGAACATGTATCCTTCGCCAAATGAGTGGTTTAATATCCTTTAAGGTAATCTTAAATTGATATACTTGATCAAATTTCTTTTTCATAATTTTTCCTCCTCTTATAATTTAGGATTTTTATCAATAATTTTTTTAAA
>CAZXYB010000056.1:2755-6670 GCA_964644855.1 uncultured Atribacterota bacterium
TATTGAATCTATTTTTTTCGAAGGAATATTACATACTTTTAAGAATGATCTAAATCTCCAATTTTCATCTTCTTTCTCTTCTGACAATTTTTTAATTCTATTTAAATCTGTTTCCATAATTAATCATCGCCTTTTATAAAAATATTTATTCTCTTTCGACTATCTTTTCCATTAGCCAGATTTTTATTTTTGCAATGGTCATTCTTTGATTTAGAGGTAAAAATTTACTTAAATCATTTTTGATTTCCCAACCTGGTACCTTTTTAACAATATTCATCATTCTTTTAAAAATGGTTTTATATATTCGGCTTTTTGTATTTTACATATATTTCATCTCATCCAGAAAAGCAGGTCTCTTTGCATATTTGGTCTTGAGTAAATTCACCAATTCGTTAAATTCCTCTTGAAATCCCTTTATTCTTTTCATCTGTTTTAAATACTTAACAATCTTTCTATAGTGTGATCTACCCGTCTTGCTATCAGCAAAAGGGATGATTAGTTCTTTATAAGCATTAAAATATTTTTTAGGAAATTTTTTCGATAGATATTTATGATAAATATTTAGGGTGTAAAGACTTTTTTGGGCAAGAACTTGTTTGAGCGCTTGTTCAAACATTCTCTCTCTTAGATAGAGGTCAATGATTGTGTTACTACTAAATCTGTCTTTTAAGAGGCTGTTAATAATTATTGAAAGTATTTTTTCTTTCCACTCTTTCTCAGAACAGATTATTTTTAGGTTTTCATAATCATTCCAGTCTCTATTTTGAATGAAAAGATTTATAAGATTCTCTTTATATTTCTCTGGAGAATGTTTTTTATAAAATCTATTTAAAAATCTGCGAATTTCAGTGGTTAAATGAGCAGGAAAAAGGTCGAGACTTTCTTCCGCAACTTTAACTGCTTCTTTGCTATTACCATCTTTTTCTAAACGACTAACATAATAAAGGCAAAATTCCTGGTCCTGACGATAGTATTTCTTTATTAAGTTATAGAATTCCTTTTCATTATTAAGTAAATCTAAAATGTGAAGTTGCATTTTTAGACATTCCTTTGCCTGATAATATCCAGACCATTGACTGCTATTTGGAAGATTCTTAGGAAGATGGGGTTTGAGTAGTTTCTTCCAATATTCCAAATCATCTTTTGTGTAACATGTTTCTTTTAGAGCGTAAGCATAATATTCTCGGAGATAGTCTGGGTCATTCTTAGCATATTTATTAAAGAAATATTTAATGTAATTCTTTTTTTCTTTATGATTCAAATCTGCTCTATTTATACAATACACCAAATCTTCTATAGCGCGGACAAATTCGTCTACATAGAATCCATCAGAATCACCCACCTTTTCCACATTTTCTGCAATTACTTCGGATAATGCCTGGTAGATAGTGGCTGCTTCAAGAAAGTTTTCTGCTTTGATATATCGATCAGCTAAGTCACGAATATATGAAAAATCGACTTCTGTCCCATATTCAATATATCCATCGAGGTCGCTTATCTCACGGTAGGACAAATTGATCTCTTTTTTATAGCCATTAAGGCTTTTCCCTTTTGAGCTTTTCCCTGAAAAGTAAATTGTAAAGTGGTTTCTTAATGGAGGATTATTTTTAAGTTCAGATATTAGAAAATCTTTCAATTCATCAAAAGAGAGATTATTTAAAATTTTCATAATTTTTTTCTCTTTTTTATCTTTATCCTTTTTAATTTCTGGATAATTTTTTGATAGGGCGATAAGTGTAGCCACAATATGTTTACAATAACCTCCCCAATCGTAAGGACAAGTGCAGGTAGCTGTAATAGTTTTTTTATCTCTACGGATTGTTACCGTATAATCCCTCGTTCCTTCTACTGTAGCGGTGATTTTGTTCCCGAATTGCTCTAAGTCGGTAACATTGCCCATCTGGAAATATTCTAAGCCGCGTACAAAAGAAGTTTCGGTGCATAATGCTTTTATATCTTCCGTTGATAATATCATTATTTTTCATCCCTTAATTACTTTAGGATTTTAAAAATTTGAGAATTTCTTTGCTGGTCTCTTTGAGTTCCCTAAATTATAGAGTACGATTCAGCTTCTGCCGAAGGTCATTCTAAAACGTTCAGCAGGATCATCAAAAATAACTTCATTTGTGTCAAAATGTTCTGAATCAAATTCTCCTCCAATCCATTCTAACATTTCTTCATGTTGTTCATCATTGGGATTTCTTATGCTTTCTAAAAAGTCATCATAAACAAGAGGTCCTCCACAATCTTCAGGGGGACAAGCTCTTTTCCCTTTAATGCAAATAGGGTAGATAATATTTTTTTCTTTTGGGAGTATTTTTTCCAGGGTTATTTTGTGTCTCCAATAATCACCGAAATCATATATATATTCAGCTGATTGATTTTCCATTAGAAAACAATCAGTTATTTTTACTTTCCAACCAGGAAGAACTTTTTTGTTCCACGTTAATTCCCATATAGGTTCTTCATTTGGGATTCCAATATTTACTTTTAAATCAATTAATGGATAGATTATTTCAAATTCATGAAGATGACAATCATACCAGCCCATAGCATCCTGGATAGCGACATGTAGGTCATAAAAAGTATAAGTTTTAGGAACTTGTATCCTCCGCCAAATGAGTGGCTTAATACCCTTTAAAGTAATTTTAAATTGATATACTTGATTGAATTTCTTTTTTATAATTTTTTCTCCCCCCATAATTTAGAATTTTTATCAATAACATCTTTTGAAAGCTTTATATAAATAATATTCTCTAAAAATTTAAGAAATCCTCTTTTTGGTAAAAAATGATAGAAATAAATTATAAGTTACTGATTTTTAGATTTTGGTTAGATATTTGTTTACTTAACAAATTCCATAACCAAAGTATAATAAATTAACAAAAAGATTAATTAATTGTGCCTAGCTCCATAAACATGAAGTGTAAAGGGGCAAAAGAAATAAGAGAAAATTCCAGAGTTATATTTATTGAAGTTGACTTGATGTGTTATAATTACAAAAATAATGCGAGAAAAAGAGGGGGAGACAATTAGAGGAAATATCAAATATTAATTAATAAAAGATAAATTATTAAATGGAGTGAATAAAAATAATATTGTTTTTTATGGAGGTTAAAAATAATAGAGATGCTCTCCAAGAAATTGATTAAAGAAGACAGGTTTGAAAGAATGATTGAATACAAACTTTCAGAAAAAGAAATCTGTAAAACTTTTTTAAAAGAATATAATAAAAAGAATAAAAATAATTATCGTTTTGTTAGGTCGGGCGATCCTATTAAAGGAGAACCTTCTTTTATTTGTAAAGAGAATTTAAATATCGAACTTGCCCCGGTTTATTATAATAAAGATGAGGCGAAAGCTGCCTGGGGATTAGTTAAATTAATGAAGAAGAGGGCAAAAAATAAAGATAATAACCGTAAAAATAAAGATAAAAAAGATTACTTAACTGAGGCAACCCAAATGTTTTGTGATTCTCTAAATGAGCGGATAAAAAATAAAAATGAAAAAAAATATAATCATACCGGTAAATTATTTTTAATTGTGGAAGAGGGAATAGGATTAACTGATAAGGAAGCAGTGGAGTATTATATAAATCAAGGTAAAAAATTTACTAATAATATTTTTAACGAAATTTGGCTGATGTTTCAGTCAGCAGGACATTATAAAATATATTTACTGAAAAAAAAATAATTTTTTTCGAGTAAAACCAATGATAATTGGTTTTTTTTTGAAAAAGGGAGAAAGAGAAAAAGTTATAGCCTGGTCTTAAGTGAAAGCCAGGTTATAACTTTTAATTTTTTGGTGTTTTTACAAATAAAAGAGGGAATACGATATCACTTACACAGCAGGGTATCCAAACAGAGAGAAATAAAAAAATAAAAATACCAATGTAGATAAACCAATTCAAAGTTT
>CAZXYB010000057.1:0-6649 GCA_964644855.1 uncultured Atribacterota bacterium
GTAGGCGAAATTAAAAAATTATTTACCGACAATAAAATTGTCTGGCAAACTGCTGAATTAGGCAAAGTAGATATCGGAGGTGGAGGAACTATTGCCTATATTTTAGCAAATAAAGGAGCTGATGTTATAGATTGCGGAGTGGCAGTATTAAATATGCATGCACCTTTTGAATTAATCAGTAAAGTGGATCTTTATATGGCTTATAAAGCCTATAAGGCATTCTTGCAAGGATAAATAAATAAATTTTATATCTTATAATTATTCCTCAAAAAGATAAATAATATTTTCAATACACCATAAATAATATTTAAAAATATAGTAAAATACTATTTATGGTATATTTTATTTCCAAAATCTTTTTACTCCTTTACCAGGCAGCCACGGTTCCATCTGCTCGGGGTTCTGTAGCTCCAACTAAAACTCCCTTACTATTTCTCCAAATAATCTGTCCTCTTCCAAATCCTCCGGAATCTAAGGCCCCTTGTATGATATGTCCCTTTCGTTCTAATGATTCAGCTATATATTTTGGGAAAGATTGTTCAACTTTTACTTTCTTATTTTCTATCCATTGCCAACGAGGGGCATCTAAAACTGCTTGAGGATTTAATTTAAAATCAATGGCATTCATAATCAATTGAAGGTGTCCCTGAGGTTGCATAAATCCTCCCATTACCCCAAAAGGACCCACTGCTTCATTATCTTTAGTTAAAAATCCAGGGATTATGGTATGGTAAGTTCTCTTCCTTGGCTCTAAACAATTAGCATCTAAGGGATTTAAGGAAAAATTACTACCTCGATTCTGTAAAGAAATTCCAGTTTCGGGAACTACTAAACCAGAGCCAAACCCCATATAATTACTTTGAATATAAGAGACCATATTACCTTCACTGTCTGCAGTAGCCAGATAAACGGTCCCTCCCTTAGAAGGCTTTCCGGGAGAAGGAACTAAGGCTTCTTTCCCAATTAATTTTCGGCGTTCTTCGGCATAAGCAGAAGAAAGTAACTCTTCTACTCCTATCTTCATCTGTTTAGATTCGGTAATATATCTTTTCCCGTCAGAAAAAGCTAATTTTATCGCCTCAATCTGCTTATGATAGGTTTCAGGATCATCTTTAGAGGTAAATTCAAAACCTTTTAAAATATTTAAAGCTATAAGGGCTACTAAACCTTGTCCGTTAGGAGGAATTTCCCAGACATTATATCCTCGATAATTAACATTAATCGGGTCAACCCATTCAGGTGAAAAATCTTCTAAGTCTTCTTTAGTTAAAAATCCTCCGTATTGAGAGGAAAAAGAATCTATCTTTTCGGCTAATTCTCCTTTATAAAAGGATCTTGCCTTAGAATCTGCAATTAATTGTAAGGTTTGAGCCTGAACTGGTAATCTCCATATTTCTCCTGGCTCTGGAGTCCTTCCCCCGGGAGCAAAGGTTTCAAACCAATATTTAAAGACCTCTCCCTGGACATTTTCTTTATATCTTTGATAGGAAATTTTCCATAGATTGCTTATAACTGAAGATACTGGAAATCCCTTATCAGCATAATTAATAGCTGGTTTTAGAACTTCCTTAAAGGGAAGTCTACCGAAAGATTCGGAAAGACTGACCCAGGCTGCCGGAACTCCAGGTACAGTAACTGGCAACCAACCAAAATCAGGCATTTTTTCATAACCAAGCTTTCTAACTTTTTGAAGAGAAATATTTTTAGGTGCAGGACCACTGGAATTTAAACCATAAAGTTTCCCTTTAGTCCATATTAAAGAAAATGCATCTCCACCAATACCATTAGAGGTTGGCTCTACTACGGTAAGGCAAGCCGCAGTAGCAATAGCAGCATCTATAGCATTCCCACCTTTTTTTAAAATTTCCAATCCCGCCTGAGCGGCAAGATATTGAGAAGTTGCTACCATACCATTCCTGGCATATACTACCATCCTTCTTGAAGGATAAGGATAATACAAAGAATCAAAATTCATAATTATTTTACCCTTTTTTTTTCGAATGCTAATATTAGAATCCCAAAAAATCAAAAAGACCAAGTAATTTAGCAGACATAGATAAGATAGCTATTACAATAAAAACTCTAATCCATTTATCCCCTTTGCTTACCGCAAAATTGCTTCCTAAATAGGCTCCCAGAGCATTTCCGATAGCTAAGATGAACCCTAAAATCCAATCTACTTTGCCATGGATTATAAATACTACAAAAGAAGAAGAAATATAAATAAGAGCAATAAAAAGTTTTAAACTATTAATTTTTACTAAAGACATCCCGGTAATTAAAGCCAGAGCTGAGATGATAATAAATCCTACACCGGCATTAATAAATCCACCATAGACACCTATACCAAAAAAAATAAACATAGATATTATCAGGCGTATAGAGCTTAGGTTTTCTCCTTCAATTTCTTTTAAAAACTTTTTCTCCGGGCGAGTAAGAATTAAAACCAGGACTACAATCATAATTACTGCTAAAATCTTTTGGAATAATTCTTCAGGAACAGATATGGCAAGCCTTGCCCCTAAAAAAGAGCCCAAAACTGCCGGAATAGCTAAAGTGATGCCTAATTTTGGATAAAAAAACCCTTTTCTATGAAAATTACTTACAGCTACAACATTCTGAACTATCAAGGCAATACGGTTGGTTCCATTTGCTACCGCTGCTGGTGATCCTAAAAAGATAAGCATCGGCAAAGTAAGCAGTGAACCTCCTCCCCCTAAAGTATTCATAAATCCGGCTGCAACACCAGTTACTAAGATTAATCCTACATCCAATATCTCCATTAATGTCTCCTTATCTTTTATCTTTTTTAATTGTAAATATTTTTCAATAAATTCCGGAAATCATCTTTTATTAATATTCATATTCTACAATTTTTATTGTATTAAAGCTATTTTTTTAATACAAATCCTGGTTATTTTAAAATTTAAAATGCGCGCCGGGTTAATTATTTTATAATTTATTATATAGATTGTAGATTTTTTAAAAAACTTTTATGTTTGGGCTAAAGATAATGAAAAATGCAAGCTGGAAAACTTTTTAAAATAAGGGTTTTAGAAGCAGGCAAGGGGAATCCAGTATTTTTCTAAAGCATAAAACCTCCCTTGTTGTTCACGATAAGACGTCGTCGTATTCACAGATAGTCATTTCACCCTCAATAAATAACCATTATTTTTCAGCCAATCTTTATGTTCTTTGTATTCCGGGTCTAAAATTCCCACTTTGCTCCAAAATTCTTTTGAATGATTTTTCACTTCAAGATGCGCGAGCTCATGAGCAACAACAGAATCTATAATAGATAAAGGAGCCATAATTAATCTCCAGGTAAAACTTAAATTTCCCTGGTGAGAACAAGAACCCCATCTCTTTTGCGCATTGGTAATATTGATTTTATTATATTGGAACCCATTTTTTTGCGCATACCATTTAACTCTTTGGGATATTTTTTCATATGCCCTTCTTTTATACCAAATAATAAAAATATTTTTCGCGTACAACAAATATTTTTTTGAAAGCAAAAATTCTTCTTTAAAATCCAGTAGAATTTCTGGATTATCCACTAACTTTAAATTATAATAATTCCCCAGATAAAGAAATCTTTCTCCGCTAATAAATTCTTTTTTATTAAATTTTAAATTCCTTAATTGGACTTCTTTTTGTGTTTTTTGTAATCGATCTTTATATTTTGAAACGACTTTATTTATATTTTCTTCACTGGTATTAAAGGGCGCTCTTACAATTAATTCGGCATCACTGTTTATATACATAGCAATACTTTTTCTCTTTGAACGTATTATTTTTTCAATTTTTATAATTCTACCCTCTATAATCTATAATAAATGTGTCAAGAGGCAGGGTACAAAATTGTCTCTTGACACATTTATTTTTTATTTTTAAGTTTGTTTTATATTTATTTTATCTTCCCGATTTTAATATAATAATCTATTAGTCTATTAATTAAGTTTTTACCCTTTGGAGTAACCCAAAACTTTTTAATCCAACCAATTCCTATCCCCGGGATTATTTTTTCCTTCTGAGTATCGATTGCTCCCAACCATTTTAAATATGACAATAAAGCTCTATCTATCATTATGGTCAAGTGACCCATCGCTCTCTCGGGAGATTCCATATTTTCTATCGTTGAGCCATAAAGCTGATTTACAAGTTCTTCTGTTTCAATATTTTTATTTACTTCATACTTATGAAAACGATAAAGAATATCAATAAATATTTCTTGATATTCTTTTGCATATATTGCTATAAAATCTCTTATCTGAAGTTTTGTCCAATTCACTTTTTCTACCCAGGTAAAGAATAATTCAAATAGTTTTTCTCCATAAGATTTCTCGCTAAATTCTTTAAAATGACGGGCATTTATCTGCACCCAGCCCTTTTTATCTATATAGATAAATTTTGCTGCTCGGGATAGCGAATCTATAAAGCAAATATATCTTTTAAAAGGCTCTTCTCCTCTTTTTTCTTCTTTGCCTAAAAAATTAAAAATATCTTTATTTATAAAGTTTTCCTCTATTAATTTCAGATATTTAAAAGGAATCCATCTGTTTTTTAAAGTAACCTTTACGCGATTTTTTGTAAAATAATTAACAAAAGTTTCTAAATCATTTACTAAAGGAGTATCCTTCATGTTTAAACCGGTTAAATCAATATATTCCTCCTTCATTCCACAAGATACGGGGGTTATATTCATCGAAATAGAATAATCTTTTCTGGGATTACCCAATCTTTTTCTTTCTTCCAAAATTGCTTCCCAGGGAGTTTTGTAGTCGAGCTCTTCCTGAGGCTGGTGAAGCCATCTTTCTTGGCATTCATTAACTGCTTTGTTCAATTCATCCTGATTGGAAAAATTACCCGGATCAACCTCAGATTGGACATAGAACATCAAATCCTGGACTAGTTCTTTTTCCTTTGGGCCTATGTTTTGTTCATTAATTTCCTCGGGGGATTTTCCGCCAAATTCATCCCGGGAAGAAAGATTCCAGAAATCCATAAAAAGCTGTTGAAATTCTATTAATTCATCATTAGAAGAAAAATTAAATTTTCCCGACAATTCTCTCACTAGGGGAAAAGGGTCGGTAATTCTATTTATCTTTTTTCTAAGATTCTTGATAGAAGGTGCTTTTTTACCCAAATGTTTTTTTAAAAAATGTTTCAGTTTTTTCTCTACAGATTCCAGATTGTTTTCCCCTTTGGGGGTACCCCTGAATTTCTGAAAAAGATCTTTTTCTATCATTAAAGGTGTAACTATGCGGGCAATATCAGGAGGGCTATTCTTCCACAATCTTTTTAATATATATGATGATTCTTTAGGGTAGGTTAGGTTTACAATGGATAAGGCGTAATCTGTCTCGTAAGGTAAAATACGGCCTACAATGTAATCTCCTTCTTTAAGTTTATGGGTAGCTCGATTTTCTCTTACTTTATATTCTTTCCCAGAAGTTAGGTCTTTGGCTATAAAATAAAAACCAACTACAACTTTGCTAATGGTAAAGGCGCTGAAAATATTGCCCTTAAATCCTAAAAAAACCTGTTGATCGTGTTTGTTATATTTAGATAGATTTTTAGATAAAAAAACTTCTAAGGGAGCCGCTTCATAATATTGAGAAATATAGGAAAACATAAAATGATCTGCAAATCTTAGGTCTGCCCAATTTTTATCGTCAGAAGTTCTATAATGCTTCTCGGGAGTAAGAGTAAAAAACCTTTCTCTTTCTTTAATTAATTCTTCATATAAGCGAGGATCATTTTCACAAAATTCTATAATATCGAGGGTGAATTCATTTACTCTGGTAGCAGGTTTCATAATAACTTACCTACCTTCTCTAATTTTTATTCTTTATCTGTGTAAAGTGTCAAGGGGACGGTTCTCCTGACAACTTTCTTACCGTTTCCCGATTTACTCCGATTAAAATAGCTATTTTTCTATCTGATAAATTCGATCTTTTTTTTAATTGCAGAACCAAATCTTCTCTTTGTTTCATATGTCCTCTTTTTTTCAAATCCTCTTTTTTCAAGCTCTTTGATTTCAAATATCCATTTAGATATTCGTTAGCATTTTCTTCGTTTATTTCAGATTTTATGGTCTCTTTCATCTCAAGAAAATTCTCTTTTTCATCTTTATTACTGAAATTTTTAAATTCTTTTAATGCTTTTTCTATATCTGAGGAAAACATCTCCAGTATCTCTTTTATTTCGGGAATTTCTGAATGATGATTTAATATATCAATATAGTTAGAATAACTACTCCATCTATATTTTTCTTTTTTAGTGATCTTTGCTTTCTCGGGATTATTATGGATATATCTTATTGCCGAGAGTAAATAAGGTTCATCCTCAATTGTTTCACTTTTAAATCTATCCTGGAAGAGGTGTCCCACTCTTTTATATTTATTATTAAAATAGTAGGCATAACTGGTGGTAATCCTTTTAATTATTCTGGATATTGGTTCCTTTTGCTCTTTTATAATTAGATGTAGGTGATTGCCCATAATACAATAGGCAAATAATTTAAACGCCTTATCTGTTTTCTTTTTAAAAACTATCTTAATAAATTTTTCCTTATCTTCTTCATCAATAAATATATCTTTTCTTTCATTGCCCCGGAGCATGATGTGATATATTCCTGTTTTAC
>CAZXYB010000058.1:0-3491 GCA_964644855.1 uncultured Atribacterota bacterium
GGTATCTTTTTTTTGTTTAATATTTACTATCTTTCATTAAGAAATTATCGGTTAGAATTTATCTTTTATTTCTTCTCATAAGTTGCAGCTAAACGTTCATATAATTTCCAACGTTCTAAAACTCCTTCTTGAGCTTCTTTTAATAATTTCTTAGCTTGCTCTGGCATAGTCCGTGTAAGCATCTTGTATCTATTTTCATTATATGTATATTCTTCCAAAGGAATACTCGGCGCTTTAGAATCTAATTGGAAAGGATTTTTCCCTTCTTTAACAAGGTTGGGATTATATCTTATTAAAGGCCAATATCCGGATTGGACAGCTAATTTCTGTTGTTCTAAACCATGAACTAAATTATATCCATGACTAATACAATGGCAATATGCTATAATCAGGGAAGGACCATCAAATGCTTCAGCTTCCCGGAAGGCTTTGATAGTATGTGCATCATTAGCTCCCATTGCTATTTGAGCTACATATACATTTCCGTAGGAAATCGCCATCATTGCCAGGTCTTTTCTATAAGTCCTTTTACCTGCAGCAGCAAATTTAGCAACTGCCCCGAGAGGAGTTGCTTTAGACATCTGTCCACCGGTATTAGAATAAGTTTCTGAATCTAATACTAAAATATTGACATTACGTCTTTGAGCAATAACATGGTCTAATCCACCATAACCGATATCAAAAGCCCATCCATCTCCTCCTACAATCCACATGCTCTTTTTAACCAGAACATCAATTACACTAAATAGATCTTTTGCTTCTGCACTATCTATTTTTCCCAATTTTTGTTCTAATATTTTTACTCTTTCTCTTTGTTTAAATAATCCCTCTTCGGTAGATTGATCTGCATTTTTAATTTCACTAACTAAATCCTTACCTATTTTAGAAGAAAGCTTATCCAGTAATTCAAAAGCATATTCCTTCTGCTTATCCATTGCTAATCTCATACCTAACCCAAATTCAGCATTATCTTCAAATAGGGAATTAGACCAGGCAGGACCCCTTCCCTCTTTATTAAACGACCAGGGAGTAGTAGGTAAATTTGCCCCATAAATAGAAGAACATCCGGTAGCATTAGCTACTACTGTATGGTCTCCAAACAGTTGACTTAAAAGTTTTAGATAGGGTGTCTCACCACAGCCAGCACAAGCACCGGAGAATTCAAAAAGTGGTTGTAAAAATTGAACTTCCCTCACTGTACTAAGATTTAATGTTTTTCGGTCAACTTCAGGAATTTCTAAGAAAAATTCCCAATTTTTAACTTCCTGTTCTCTAACAGGTGGCTGTTCTACCATATTTATGGCTTTTAATTTAGGATTAGTTTTGTTTTTAGCCGGACAATTATTCACACAAAGACCACAACCGGTGCAATCTTCGGGAGAAATTTGTATGGTAAACTTCATGCCCTTAAATTTAGAATTTTTTGCCTCTGCAGATTTAAAACTATCAGGAGCAGAAGAAAGCAATTTAGGATCATAAACCTTGGCTCTAATAACTGCATGAGGACATACCATCACACATTTTCCACACTGGATACAGGTATCAGAATCCCAGGCTGGAATTTCCTGAGCAACATTTCTCTTCTCCCATTTAGTGGTACCACTGGGGAAAGTCCCATCAGAAGAAAATGCACTAACCGGTAAATCATCCCCTTGCCCGGCGATTATTTTTGCGGTTACTTCTTGTACGAATTTAGGTGCTTCTGCCGGAACCGGCGGACGTACCTTTAATTTACTGGTAGCTTTATTTGGAATCTTAACTTCATGAAGGTTAGAAAGGGCATTATCTACTGCTGCAAAATTAGTATTTACTATCTTTTCTCCCTTCTTGCCGTAAGACTTTTTTATAAATCGTTTTATTGCCTTTGTTGCCTCTTCAATAGGAATAACATTGCCAAGAGAGAAGAAACAGACTTGCATTATAGTATTAATCCTTCCCCCTAAACCTACTTCTTTAGCTATCTTATAGGCATCAATTACAAAGAAACGTAATTTTTTATCGATAATAGTTTTCTGAACCGAATAAGGTAAATGTTCCCATACTTCTTCAGCAGAATAATGACTATTAAGAAGGAATATAGCACCTTGTTGTGCAGTCTTTAATACGTCATAGCGTTCTAAAAAAGAGAATTGGTGACAGGCTACAAAATTTGCCTGGCTAACTAAATAAGGTGAGTGAATAGGGGTTGGTCCAAATCTTAAATGAGAAATAGTAAGTGAACCAGCTTTCCGAGAGTCATAAACAAAATAACCTTGAGCATAATTATCGGTCTCCTCACCAATAATCTTTATAGAATTTTTATTAGCCCCTACAGTCCCATCTGAACCAAGACCATAAAAGACTGCCCGAGTCCGATCAGTAGGTTCTATAGAAAAATCAGGGTCATAAGAAACACTGGTATGTGTTACATCATCATTTATTCCTATGGTAAAATGATTTTTGGGAACTTCTTTTTTCATCTCCTCAAATAATCCTTTTACCATAGCCGGAGTAAATTCTTTAGAAGAAAGTCCATATCTGCCTCCAATTATTTTAGGAATATTTTTAAAATGTGCTATTCCCGTAGACATACCTTCCTCTATAGCAGTTACTACATCAGTGTATAATGGTTCACCAATACTTCCTGGTTCTTTGGTGCGGTCTAGGGCTGCTATAGTCTTTACAGTTTTAGGCAGAGAATCAATAAAATGCTTAATGGAAAATGGTCGATAAAGACGTACTTTTATTAAACCTACTTTTTCTCCTTTTTCCATTAAGTATTCAACGGTTTCCTGGGCTGTTTCAGCACCAGAACCCATTAACATAATAACTCTTTCTGCATCCGGGGCACCAAAATACTGGAATAGTTCGTATTTTCTCCCCACAACTTTCTCAAATTTTTCCATAACTTTTTGCACAATATCCGGACAGGCAAGATAATAAGGGTTAACTGTTTCTCTTGCTTGGAAATATACATCCGGATTTTGGGCTGTACCTCTAATAAAAGGATGATCAGGAGAAAGTGCTCTTTTTCGATGAGCTCTTACCAAATCATCATTGATTAATGGTCTCATTTCTTCCGGAGTTAAAAGTTCAACTTTCGAAACTTCGTGCGAAGTGCGGAAACCATCGAAAAAATGAAGAAATGGTACTCGGGATTCTAAGGTTGCTGCTTGAGCAATTAAGGGAAAATCCATAGCTTCCTGAATTGAATTAGAAGCAAGCAAGGCAAAACCGGTTGTTCTGGTTGCCATCACATCACTATGTTCACCAAATATGGAAAGGGCCTGACAGGCTACTGAACGAGCAGCAACATTAAAGACGGTAGAGGTTAATTCACCGGCAATTTTAAACATATTAGGGATCATTAATAGAAGCCCCTGAGAAGCAGTAAAAGTTGTAGTAAGAGCGCCTCTTTGCAAAGATCCATGAACAGCTCCTGATGCTCCTCCTTCGCTCTGCATTTCAGTTACTTGAGGAACCGTTCCCCAAATATTAGGCTTTCCTTCAGC
>CAZXYB010000058.1:3591-6516 GCA_964644855.1 uncultured Atribacterota bacterium
TGAGTTAAAGTCACTTCATCGGCAAATTCCAAGCTTCCCCCTATAGGCACACCATAAGCAATACGGGTTACTTTTATATTTAAAGGTTCAATCAATTTAGTGAGATAAGAGGCGGTAACTTCTCCCTCAATATTGGGATTGGTGGCTAATATTATCTCTTTTATCTTTTCAGTCTTTAATCTTTTTAATAAACTATCAATCTTTAAATTTTCCGGTTCCACTCCGTCTAAAGGGGAGATCACTCCTTCTAAAACATGGTATAAGCCTTTATATTCCCCCGTATTTTCTATGGCAATCAAATCCCTTACCTTTTCTACGACACATATAATAGATTTGTCTCTATTAATATTCCGGCAAATTTCACATATTTCTTGATCGGTTATATTACCACAAACCGAACAATGTTTAACTTTTTCTTTAGCCTCTAATATTGCCTTGGCCAAACTTCCAACGCTATCCGATGAATTCTTTAAAATATAAAAAGCTAATCTCTGGGCTGTCTTGGGACCTATACCCGGCATTTTTGAAAATTCATCAATTAATCTAGCAAAAGGTTTAGTATATCTAAAGGACACCTTAACCTCCTCTTAAAATAATCCGGGAACATTCATCCCCCCGGTTATTTTACTCATTTCTTGAGCAGCTAATTCTTTTGACTGACGTATTGACTCATTGACTGCTGCCAAAATTAAATCTTCTAACATCTCTTTTTCATTTGCATCTACTACATCCGGTTCTATTTTAATTTCTTTAATTTCCTGTTGGCCATTTACTACAATCTCAATCATCCCTCCACCGGAAGACACTCTAACTTCTTTTTGAGCCAACTCTTTTTTCATCTCTTCCATCTTTTTCTGCATAACTTGCGCTTGTTTCATAAGAAATTTCATATCCATTGCTTTCTCCTTCCTCTTTTCTCTAATTAATATAGTCTATTTTTTCCTAATAATCGTTCCCTCAAATAAATTTAAGGACTCTTTAATTAAAAGATTATCTTCCGGGACCTCTTTACTTCCTTTTTTTATATTATCTATCTCTTCTCCTGCTCTTTCTCCACGTTCCTTGTTCTCTCCATTTCTTATTTTTGCGATTTTTTTCTTATTTTCTTGATCAACCTCTAAAAAAGAATCCTCCTTGATATTGTCATTGATAATACATTCTATAGCTAAAAATCTGCCGGTTTCTTCTTTGATTAAATCTTGTAACAAAATCTTGTTATTTTGCTTTTCTAAACTCTCTTTGTGAAAAGTATATTTTTTATTAAACCCGATTATCAATTTATTATTTTCAATAGTGATCAAATTGTTAGCTATAATAAAAGAATAGACGGCCATTTTAGTTTTTTTTATCTTATTTAAAATTTTAGTCCAGGCCTGGTTAAAATCTAAATCGGCAGATACTTCTTTGGCCTGAGTAGGGGAATCTTCTTTAGTTTTAACCTTATCCCGGATCTTTTTCTTTGGTGGCGCTTCCTCTCTTGTTACTGTATTTTTCTCATCTGATCCTGATACATTTTTCTTTGCAGAGAAGTCTGAGAAGTGCTTATCTTTTTCTTCTTTAACCTCTTTTAAAAAATAATTCTCACCTGCAGTAAATTTTATAACCAACATCTCCAATAAAATCCAGGGGTGACGGGTATATCTCATCTTTCTTTCTACTTCGGTTAGATAATTAACAATGTTAAATAATTTTTCCAATTTAATCTTTTTAGATTGTTTTAACAAACGTTCCCTATCTTCGGTAATTATTCCCTTAAGGTTCAGTATTTCTTTTTGGCAAACTTTGGCTAAAGATAAATTATGAACATATTCCATTAAATTTTTTATAAATTGGGAAGCATCTTCTCCTAAATCAGATGTCCGGTTAATTATCTCTATCCCTCTAAGCGTGTCATTTTTTATAATTGCCTCCATAAAATCAAAAAAAACTTCTTCCTCAATTATTCCTAAAACCTCTCTAACACTTTGAGAAGTTATATCTTTGCCACAATAAGCAATTATTTGATCTAAAGCACTTTCAGCATCACGCATAGAACCCGTCGAACTTCGGGCTATTATATTTAAAGTTTTATCATCTATATTTAATTTTTCATCTTTAACAATCATCTTTAATTTAGTTACAATATCCGCTAAAGATATCCTTCTAAAATTAAACCACTGACATCGGGATAAAATAGTATCAGGAATTTTATGAGAATCGGTAGTGGCAAAAATAAAAATTACGTGCGGCGGTGGTTCCTCTAGAGTTTTTAGTAAAGCATTAAAGGCCCCTTGAGACAACATATGTACTTCATCGATAATGTAAATTTTATATCTTCCTTCGGCAGGTGCAAAGTTAACTTTACTTCTTAACTCTCTAATGCTATCAACTCCATTATTAGAGGCACCGTCTATTTCCATTACATCCATAGAATAGCCATTGGTGATTCTAATACATCTCTCACATTTATTGCAGGGATGAGGAGTTGGTCCCTTTTCGCAGTTTAATGATTTAGCTAAAATACGAGCGGTGGTCGTCTTTCCCACTCCTCTTGGCCCAGAAAAAATATAAGCATGGGAAATTCTATTTAGAGAAATAGCATTAATTAAAGTTTGAGTAATATGCTTCTGCCCGATTATATCCTCAAAAGTCTGCGGTCTCCATTTACGATAAAGTGATTGATGTTCCATAAAATCTCCCTAATAACCTAATCTGAAGTTAGGTATAAATTCCCTTAAAGTTATCAATTTTTGCTTTATTAACAATTGTAATTTTAATGATCGTGCACCTACCTCCGATTCACCCTTCCAAGCGATACTAAGACAGTTTGCTCCAATCAGGTTTACCTGCGGCACCCAAAGAGATTTGCTTACCGCTGCTTCCTTCCGGATCTGACGGAGTTCACAATTCTTTGCTGCACAGGGCCCAATCTTCATCACCACTTAT
>CAZXYB010000059.1:0-6486 GCA_964644855.1 uncultured Atribacterota bacterium
TAGGATTTAAAAATAAAATTAATCTATTTTTCTGATAATCTTTTAGAAAAATCCATAAAAGCGGGATAGAGGATAGGGATGCCAAAAAAGTAAAAGCTAAATATTTTATCTTAACCCCTGCTACAAATAACATTATTATAAGAATAGCTAAATATACTAAAGAAGTGCCTAAATCTGGCTGCATAAATACCAATAGAACTAACAACCCGGTATAAGCAAACGGCAATAAATAATAGAAAAAATTATCTAACTTTTGTTTGTTCTTAGATAAAAAATCCGCTAAAAACCCTATTAAAGCAATTTTAGCAAACTCCGAAGGCTGAAAGTCAAAAGGTCCTATAGCCAGCCAGCGCCTGGCGCCATAAGTTAATCTGCCGGCAAATATGACCATTATCAGTAAAATAATAGCTCCAAAATAGATTACTCTAGAATATCTTTCCAAATTATGATAATCGATAAAAATTATTATAGTTAAAAATACGAATCCTACCAATGCCCATAATGATTGCCGCTTTACAAAAAAATAGGGATCGCTCCCCCCCGTGACTGCTAAACGTGTTGAACTGTATAATACTAAAAGCCCATAAAAACAGAGAAGCACTACTGCAAAAAGTAGGGTATAATCTAAATTTTCAATTAATCTGTCTAATTTTTCTTTCAACTTCTATCCTCCAAAATTAGGATCCCGGCACTAAACTTTACCATAAGGGAAACAAAGGTGCCAGGCACCTTTGTTTCCCTTATTTTTATTTTTTAATGTTAAAATATTTTTCCAGCATGGCTCGTGCTATGGGGGCGGCTACTTCTCCCCCTCCTCCTCCATTTTCCAAAAAAACGGTAATACAAACTTCTGGATTCTCATAAGGGGCAAAACCGATAAACCAGGCATGAGTCTCTCCCTGAGGATTTTGAGCTGTCCCAGTCTTCCCGGCTACCGCTAATTCTTTAATATTTGCTCTCCAGCCCGTTCCTGTTAATATAGTTTGCCTTAATCCTTCTTTAATAATTTTAAATGTATCTGAAGAAAAGTCTAGTTTTTTATAAATTTCCGGTTTAATCTCTTTTACTGTGTTACCATCGGCAGAAATTATTTTTTTTACTAAATGCAACTTGTAAACTTCTCCTTCTGTAACGACAATAGTAATAAGATCATGTACCTGTATGGGGGTTAATAAAAGATATCCCTGACCAATAGAAAGATTTATAGTATCACCGGGAAACCATATTTCTTTAACTTCTCTTTCTTTCCATTGGGCAGAAGGAATTGTTCCCCTAGCTTCTGCTGGCAGGTCAATGCCTGTCTTTTCTCCTAATCCAAACTTCTGCATATATTTGTTAAATTTTTCAATCCCCAGGTCTTTCCCCAAGGTATAAAAATATACATTACAGGAATGAGCAATTGCATCTACTATACTCAAACTCCCGTGTCCGTTCTCCTTCCAGCAAGTAAAGACCTGGCCAGCTAATTTAAAACTACCCGAACAATAAATCTTTCTTTTTCTATCGGTAACTCCTTCTTCCAGAGCAGCTGCCGCCGTAGCCACTTTAAATATCGAACCAGGAGAATAAAGACCTTGAATACTTCGGTTAGTCAAAGGGTAATCGGCATCAGAAGAAAGCCTTTGCCAATCGGAACTGGAAATTCCATTAGCAAATATGTTGGGGCTAAAAGAAGGTCTGTTAACCAGAGCTAATATTTCCCCGGAGTTAGGATCACTTACTATAATGGAGCCTTTTTTACCAAAAAGTAATTCTTCCCCGTAGAGTTGTAAGTCCTTGTCGATAGTTAATACCAAATCTTCACCCGGAACCGGCTTCTGATATAATAAAGTAGCCACCTCTTGGCCTGAGGCATCAACTTCTACTTCCTTCCCTCCTTTTTCTCCTCTCAAAATATCATCATAATATTTCTCCAGTCCGGCTTTTCCTATGATGTCCCCTCCCTGGAATTTAGGATTGCCAAACCGCTGCAATTCCTCTTTATCTATTTCTCCCACATATCCCAGGCTATGGGCAGCAAAATCATTGTAAAGATAATCTCTACGAGGTTTAACCTCTAAAACTACTCCCTTTAATTCATCTTTTCTCTCTTCAATCTCCACTATCTTATTTGTCTTACAATCATCCAGAATTTTTACTGGCTTAAAAGGATTTTCCCGGTAATTTTTTACTGTCTGCAAAATTTCTTCCGGAGAAATAGCTATTATTTTACTCAGCCTTTCACTCAGTTCCTCTAAATCATCTACTTCTGCCGGGATTATAGAAACTACTACTGCCGGACGATTGGTAACCAACAGTTCTCCCTGGCGGTCATAAATCCTGCCCCGCGGAGCATCTTCTACCAAAGAGCGGATACAATTCTCCACCGCTCTTTCCTTAAATTCCTCCCCTTTAATCATCTGCAAATACCACAAACAGATAACTAATATTGCAAAACAGATAACTACAAATATCAATAACCAATTTAGCCGTTGTTTCACATCTTCCGGAACTGTAGAAGACTCCCTCATAGTTACTCCTCGATTTAATTTAATGGCTAAAGGGAAACAAAGGTGCCAGGCACCTTTGTTTCCCTTTTTAATTTTTATTCTTTAATTAACTGTAAAAGTTTATTTATCGCTAAAAATATAAAAGGTGATAGTAAGCTGCTATATAAAGCCTCGGGGAGTGCTACCTGTTTTAAGCTCCAGGCCAGGCTATATTCGATCCCGAAAGCACGTAATAGTAAAAAAATTAAAATACTTTGTATGAGTGATGCAATAAAAGTTATTATCGGAATAAGAAATAATATATGTTCGTAAAATATTTTTTCTTTTAAAATTCCACAAGCAAAACCTATCACTGTCTTTGCAAAGGCGTTTATTCCCAATAGTCCGATAGAAAATATATCCTGTAAAAGACCGGAAGCAAATCCGGAGATAGTCCCTTCTTTTTCTCCCTTCATCAAGGAAAAAACTACTACTACTATCATTATTAAATCAGGCTTTAATCCCAAAATAGTAATCGAATTAATAAGAGTAAGTTGAATTAGTAAGGCAACTACAATTATTGCACTTTTAAGTAAAATTTTCATCAGCTATCTCCTTATTTAATTGGTTAATCAGAAAAAAACGGATCGTGATATAAAATAAAAAAATGGTGATGCTTGTCTAAGATAAATTGAGGGGAATTTAATATTTTAAGATTTGGCACTTTAAGAATAAGTAAATAGAGTAATTGGCAATGTTACAATTCTTTTATAAATTATCCTTTATCTATTATCTATCGCTATTAAGAGCCCTTAGGATAATGCATTAATACTAAGGCACTAAATCAATTAATTTTTTCTATCCTGTTATCGTTTTCTGTTTTCATTTCCTACTTTGGGTTATTTTAATTAATTATCATATGCTTATTAAACATTATCTATTTGCAATTATTAATCCACTTCTTTTAGAAAATAAACCATTTTCCCTAAAATCACCAACCACATAAAGTAAAAAAGTCCCAAAACTCGAAAAGCCCTGTTTGGCTGCTTAATAGATCTATAAATCCATTCCATTCCGTGTCTTTGCATCCATAATGGTGCCCGTGGTATCCTGCCGGAAAGGACATCAAAACTTCCACCTACCCCCATACAGACCGGAACATTTAAGCTTTTCATATTTTTATTAATCCATTTTTCCTGTTTGGGTACGCCCATACCTACCAGCAATATATCAGGTCTCTTTTCTTTAATCTCGGCAATAATTTCTTCTTCCTCTTCTTTGTTCTTACCATTATTGCCCTCTTTAACATTTCCGTAATTTTTACCACTCTCGCAACCAAAATAACCATGATGAGTACCGGCTATTTTTATTCCCGGATATTTTTTGGTTAAATTTAAAGCAGCTTCACTGGCAACTCCGGGATAAGAACCTAACAAATATAGGGAGTACCCTTTCTTGGCAGCCAATCGGCATGTGTTATGTATTATGTCTATACCGGTCACCCTTTCAGATAAAGGATAATTTAAAGTAGTGGCAGCCCACAAAATACCTGCTCCATCAGGGGTAACCAAATCCGCAGTTTTTAATATAGCGTGATATTCAGAGTCTTTCCTTGCTCGCAATACAGCCAAAGTATCTGGAGTAACAATCTGATGAGGTTTTTTAGATATTATAAATTCTTCTATTCTTTGAATAGTTTTTTGATTATCTACCTGGTCGATGCCCACCTGAAAAAGTTTTATACGGCTGGTCAAAATATCCTTTCCGATAATCAATTCCTCTGACCGAACCTTGTTTTTCAATAATACAAAAGCCATCCAGCCAAAAGCAGTTAGAGCTAAGAGCAAATAAAAATTCTGGTATATAGAAATAATAAAAGCCGATAAACTTAAGTAGAGAGAGACTCCGATAATAGTTAAATTCGATCCTTGAGCTGAAAATCCATAAGATTGCAGTTTTTGGCGTAACCTGTTTCTACTTCTGCTTCCGTTCTCCGAAAATAATGGAAATTTTCCTATACCCGAGCCTGTTGGACTTTCCTGGCTGGCATAATTAGCCACAATAGAATAAGAGCTGTCTATAATCGGTACGCCTAAAATTAAAAGAGGAATCAATAAAGTCAAAGCTGCTGTACTCTTGGATACACCCACAACAGCAATCACTGCTAATATAAATCCAAAAGACATATAGTAGGAAGAAAATTTTCCCCGGGGTATATATTTGATAAAAATAAATGAAATCGCCGCCATAATCAAGGATAGCACTTCTGCTAAAATTAATCCCTGCCTCTGGACGAGGGAGACCACCAAAAAAGTTAGAGAGGCGATAAAAACGATATAGGGAGTAATGTCTCCCAGTTCATCCGCCTGACCGATAGAATTAGTAATGCTTATCAGCCAGATTATGGTTAAGGGAATAGATAAATAGGTAAAATAAAGATACCCTGCCGATGAGGAGGATAAGGAGGAGGGAGCCCGCAAAAATTCTATTTTAACTCCAAAATAAATTACAATTAAAGAAATTAAAACTTGAAATATTAATTTGGCCCCTATGGGAAGCTTTTTCTTTCTATCTATTCTCCCCAGGATGACCATCAGCACACTACAAATAACGATACCTGCAACTTTAAACAATATTCCGATTTCTAGCATATAAATTATTTTCCTTCATTCATTCTTTTTTATTTCTTTATTTCTTTTAATCCTTATCTTTGTCTTGTCTGTTTACTTTTTCTTTCTGTCTTATTCTTTTTGCCTTATCTCTTTTTCTATCCTTTCACCCATTTTTCTACTAATCCAATTATTCTAATACGACAAAAGTATCTTAAATTCCTTCTTTTTAGGATAAATTTTTAAAATTAAAATTAATTATTAAATATTTTCTTTAAACCAGTTAACTGTTTTTTCTAAACCACCTGAAAAATCATACCGTGGCTGCCATCCCAAAACCTCTCTAATTAAGCTGCAATTCAGAATATTCTTTCTTAAATCCCCTGCCCTGGGAGGCCCGTAATGCGCCGGATGAGGGAATTTTATAATCTCCTTTAGAAGAGAAAATATTTCATTTACCGAAACCCCTCTGCCGGTCCCCAAATTGAAACCGTTAAATTTCAATTCGGTTTCAGTTTTGGCTTGCGCTTCAGCTTTTGCTTCAAATTCTTTTTTTTCTTCTTCTTTGGTTTTGGCTTTTTCTTTTTTCTGAACAACTTTAGATAATTTTACCACATTTTGGAGAGCGAGTAAATTGGCCTTGGCCACATCTTCTACATAAATATAATCCCTGATGTATTTTCCATCACCATTTATAGTAGGAATCTCGCCCTTTAGCATTTTTTCTATAAATATAGCGATAACCCCGGCCTCACCATAAGGATCCTGACGGGGCCCATAGACGTTTCCGTATCTTAGCGCTACATAAGGGAGATTATAATTTTTCTGATAAAAATCAAGATAATGCTCAACTGTAACTTTACTTATTCCATAAGGCGATAAAGGCCTGAAAGGGTATTCCTCACTGATGGGAAATTTTTCTGGTTCTCCATAAATAGTTCCTCCGCTTGAGGCAAAAACTATTCCCTTAACATGGTGATTTAGCAGGCAGCATTTTAATAGGTTTAAAGAACCAAAGATATTGGTTTGGGCATCAAACAAAGGGTCTCTCACGGAAAAAGATACGCTAATCTGGGCGGCTTCATGGCAAACATAATCGGGTTTTTCCTGCTCAAATACCTCAGCCAAACCTTTTTGGTCGGTGATATTTAATTTATGAAACCGAGCTTTTTTGTTGACATTCTCCTCTCTGCCGGAAGATAAGTCATCAACTATCACAACTTCATAATTATTCTTAATAAGCAAATCCACAATATGCGAGCCAATAAATCCCGCCCCACCGGTAACTAAAACGGTGTTCTTTTCATTTTCACTCACTTATTCTTCCCTCTTTTCTAATTTCATATTTTTTTTCCTTTCTTCCACAAAAGGGAAACAAAGGTGCCAGGCACCTTTGTTTCCCTTTTTAC
>CAZXYB010000060.1:0-6455 GCA_964644855.1 uncultured Atribacterota bacterium
ATACTGTCTATGCTGAAGAAATTACTATCCCTATCCTGACCTATCACAATTTTACTGAAGATGAAGGTAGTAGTTACAAAATTAATATTGTAGAATTTGAAAAACAGATAGGTTATTTAGCTGCTCATAATTATTCGGTAATCTCTCTTTCGGAATTACTTAAAGGACTAAGAACTGGTCAACTTCCACCAAAACCAATCGCAATCACCATCGATGATGGTTTTAAATCTACCTATACTTTAGCCTATCCTGTATTAAAAAAATATAACTTCCCGGCAACTCTTTTTTTATATACCAACTTTATCGAAAAAAATAGCTACAGTCTTACCTGGGAAGAGATTAGAGAGATGACCAAAAATAATATTGAAATCGGCTCTCATACCCTAAGTCATTGCAACCTCTTGAAATATAAGAAAAATGAAAACTATGAGACTTATCTGGCTCGAATTAGAAAGGAAATCTTTTTATCTAAAGAGATTTTGGAAAACAAAATAGAGGATAAAGTAAAATTTTTTGCTTATCCTTATGGCACCTACAGTTCTACAATTAAAGATTTGGTTATGCAGGCAGGTTATGAAGGGATTCTAAATGCCAATAGTATGAATAACACTCCCACCGCCGACCCCTTTTCCCTAAATCGACAAATAATTTTTGGAAATAATTCATTTAATTCTTTTATCCGAATATTAAATCAACGCTCTTTTAATGCTTCCCAATTCTTCCCCTATGACGGCATAATAGAAAGCAACCAATTTATTAAGATAGGGGTAATTTTAGAGGGGGATAATTATGATGCAAAAACTTTCTCTATGAAATTAGGAGGGGCAAAAGTAAAATTCGATTTCAATCCAGAAAACCGAGAAATTTCTTTTACCCCTAACCCTTTAAAACCTTTAATTAAAAAGTCTTATATTGTAAATATTACTGCTCTTGATAAAAACAGCGTCTATGCGCGAAAAATTTCATGGCTAATTACTATAAAATAATAAAACTTACTTGCTTTTCGAAATAACTTAATATATTTTCTTCTCAGTAGTAATACTATTCTCCTAAATAAGCCTTTTTTACTCTCTCGTCTTGTAAAAGTTCTTCTCCAGTTCCCTGTAGAACAACCCTGCCGGTTTCCAGCACATAAGCGTAATCAGCAATTTTCAATGCAGCAAAAGCGTTTTGCTCGATTAAAAGTATAGTCATCTCTTGTTTATGGATTTCTTGAATAATCTCAAATATCTCTTTTATCAGTAAAGGTGCTAACCCTAAAGAAGGTTCATCCAGCATTAAAAACTTTGGGCGAGACATTAGTCCACGAGCAATTGCTAACATCTGCTGTTCTCCCCCAGATAATGTTCTTCCTTTTTGCCAAAGCCTTTCTTTTAAATAGGGGAATAGACTACATACCCACTCTTGATCTTTATAAATTTCTTCTTTATCGGTTCGAATAAAAGCACCAATATTTAAATTTTCCTGTACAGTCAGATTGGGAAATATTTTCCGACCTTCCGGAACCATGACAATTCCCATCTTTACAATCTCGTTAGTAGATTTATTAGTAATATTTTTTTCATTTAATTTTATTTCCCCTTTTTTCGCTTTGACCAATCCACATATAGTACGAAGGGTGGTACTTTTTCCTGCACCATTAGCCCCTATTAAAGTTACAACCTTTCCTTTGGGTACTTTGAGAGAAATACCCTTTAATGCGTGGATTCCACCATAGTAAACATTCAAATTATTAATCTTAAGCATAGTTTGTCGCCTCCACCCCCAGGTAAGCTTTAATTACCTCTGGATTATGTTGTATTTCTAAAGGCTTCCCTTCGGCAATAGTCTCACCATAGTCTATTACCAGCATTCTTTTACTTATTCCCATTACTACTTTCATATCATGTTCTATTAATATAATAGTCAATTTAAACTTATTTTGTATATCCAAAATAAACTTCATCAGCTCACTACTTTCCTGAGGATTCATTCCAGCCGCTGGTTCATCTAAAAGTAATAATTTTGGATTAGTAGCTAATGCTCGAGCTATTTCCAATCTCCTCTGCTCTCCATAAGGAAGACTTCCTGCCAAATGATCCTTTAAATTATCTAAATGTACTACTTTCAGTAATTCCATAGCCCGTTCATGAATACTATCCTCTTCCTGTAAATAAGAAGGCCACTGCATAATTGTTTTCCAAATAGATGATTTTATATGAACATGGGTGCCAACTTTTACATTATCTAAAACAGTCATATTGGAAAATAGGCGAATGTTCTGAAAAGTTCGGGCAATACCTAAAGAAGTGATTCGATCCACTCCCAATCCGCTTATTTCCCGGTCATAAAAATAAACCTTACCTTTGGTCGGTTTATATATCCCGGTTAACATATTAAAAATAGTAGTCTTACCGGCTCCATTAGGACCAATCAAGCCTACCAATTCTCCTTCTTTTAATTCCAAGTTAAAATTAGAAACTGCAGTTAATCCACCGAACTGCATGCAAATACTATCGGTTTTTAGAACACTCATCTTCTTAATCCCCTTCTTTTATGTCTCTTTGTTTGGGAAATAATATTTTAAAAAAACCTTCCCAAGACCATTCTTTTTTTCCCATAAGTCCTTGCTTAAAGAGTAGTACAAAAGTCATCAGTAATATAGCAAATACCAGCATACGCATTCCCGGAATACCGGTTAAGTGTAAACCAAAAATATTCATTGGTGCCTCTACAGCCCTTAATAATTCCATTGACACGGCAATAATAGTAGCTGAAATAATTGTACCGGTAATACTGCCCAATCCTCCCACAATAACAATGACGATTAACTGGAAGGTCAATAAAAAGCTAAATGTATTGGGATCAATAGTCATAACTAAACTTCCAAGTAAAGCTCCACCTAAACCCGCAAAAAAAGCTCCTACTGTAAAAGCTAATGACTTGTGAAAAAAAAGATTAACACCCATGGCTTCAGCAGCACTTTCATTTTCTCGAATAGACTTTAATGCTCTACCGTAACTACTATTAACTAAATTTTTTACCACCAGTACAGTCAATACGGCAATTCCCCAGGTCCACCATAAATTCGTATAGATAGGCAATCCTTTAAGGCCAATAGGTCCATTGGTAACGCTCTGCAAATTATTAAACACAACCCGAATTATTTCAGCAAATCCAAAGGTCACAATAGCCAGATAATCTCCCTTTAACCGCAGACATGGTGCACCTATTAAAAAACCCATCAGGGCAGCAACTAAACCGGCAAAAATTAGTGATACAAAAAAAGAAGTCTCTATAACTCGAAAAGGCATAATCAAAGGGGTGATAAAGTAATTCACTTCTTTTATTTGTGGAGACATGTATAAAAGCGCAGAAGCATAAGCACCAATTGACATAAAACCAGCATGTCCCAAAGAAAATTGACCGGTAAATCCGTTAATTAAATTAAGACTAACTCCCAATATAATATAAATAGCACATAAATTTAGTATTCTGATAACATAAGCATCAAAGTTTCTTTCTGCAATTATAATAAATATAATTACTAATAGAATAACAATGCAGTTTAACTTATTATTATTTTTCATTTTTTTACTTATCATATTTTATCCACCTAATCTTCTCCAAACAATCCTTTTGGTTTCCATAATAATACAATTATTACCCCGATAAATATAAAAGCATCCTTATAGCCTGCCAAGGCAGGTAAAAAAGCTACAATCATAATAGTTAACAATCCAACTAAAAAACCACCCAGAGTAGCGCCGCGTATACTGCCTATTCCTCCCATGATAGCGGCAGCGAAGGCTCTCCACCCGGGAAAAATTCCCATATAAGGATATATTTGAGGATAACGTAAAGCCCATAGTATTGCTGCAGTAGCCGCTAAACCAGAACCAATGGCAAAGGTAAATGCAATTGTTTTGTTGATATTAATTCCCATCAGATTCGCGGTATCAAAATCGCGAGAAATTGCTCTCATGGCTAATCCAACTTTTGTACGATAAATAATGTAGGTTAAAACCAGCAAAGCTAAAATAGCTATAATTGGAGTAACAATGGATACGATATGAATTCTGACACCAGATACAGTAAACACTTTAGTAAAAACTTCTGGTCGAAAAAATGCTTTTGGGCGACCTCCAAATACTACAATGGCAAAATTTTGTAAAAGGAACGACATGCCTATAGCAGAGCACAAACAAGAGATACGAGGTGAATTCCGCAAGGGACGATATGCAAATCGATCCACTAAAACACCTAAAACGGCAGTTAAAATGATGGCAAGAGAAAATGCTATCCCCCAGGGGAGAGAAAAAAAAGCAATAGCATAATAAGCAAAAAAGGTTGCCATCATAAAAATATCCCCATGAGCAAAATTAATCAAATTTAATATCCCATAAACCATACTATATCCGATTGCTATTAGAGCAAATAAGAAACCCAACGAAATACCATTAGATAAATTCTGTAAAAATGCATTAAAAGTCATATTTTTTTCCTAATATTTGTATTTTTTATTTATTACATAAAATTAGATTGAGGATTTATATTTCCCTCAATCTAATTTTATGTTTCTTTTTTTGAGATTAAGGCCTGTCACAAATTTCTATTTTACCGGATGAACAGTTGTTACATATTTAAACTCGCCATTTTCTATTGTTTTAATAACGGCATCTTTTACTGCATCACCGTTTTCATCCAAAGAGATAATCCCAGTTACTCCTTCAAAGCCTTCCGTTTCGGCAAGGGCATCACGAATAGCTTTTGGATCGCTGGAATTAGCTCTTTTGATTGCATCAATAACCATATTATAAGCATCAAAGCCTAAGGCTGCAAAAGCGCTTGGTAGTTTTCCGTATTCTGCCATAAAATCTTTGCTAAATACTTCTGCTGCTTTAGTAGTTACTGCAGTAGCATCAAAATGAGTACTAAAGTAACTACCTTCTATTGACTTACCTCCAACATCCAAGAATTCAGGAGCTTCCCAGGTATCTCCACCTAAGAATGTTGCATCAATTCCCATTTCTCTGGCCTGCATAATCATCAAGGCAACATCACCATAAGAAGCGGCAGGAATAAAGATAACATCCGGGTCTTTACCGGCAGCAAAACTTAATTGGGCAGTAAAGTCCTGATCACCAATGCCACCACCCTGATAAGAAATAAGCCCTAATACAGATTCTTTTTTACCGGTTAATTCTATGAATGAGTTACGGTAGAAATTTGATAAACCAACAGAATAATCAGCGGCAATATCTTGAATTACTACAGTTGTTTTCGCTTTGAGATTATTGATAGCAAAATTTGCCATTACTGCACCCTGAAATGGATCAATGAAACAGGCACGGAAGACAAATGGTTTACCAAGAGTGCATAAGGGATTAGTAGGAGAACATCCTACCATAGGAATACCTGCACGGTTGGCTACTTCTCCACCGGCAATAGTAACTGTGCTACCATAACTACCTACAATGGCAATAACGTCTTCATACTCAATTAAACGGGCAATAGCATTAGCTGCTTCTACTTTTTCACCTTTATTATCTACTAACACCATTTTTATAGGTTTCCCTAAAACTGTCGGAGTTTGTTCATAAGCCAAGTTAACCCCTTCCATGGTCATCTGTCCACCAGCAGCTAATGGACCAGTCATAGGTTCGTGAACACCAATTTTAATAGATTCATTAGCAATTGCAAATAAACTAAAAACCATTGCTAAAACTAAGACTACTAAAAAAATTAACGTATACTTTTTCATTATTTTTTCTTCCTCCTTAGAAAATATTTTTACTTACTTCTAAAACATTTTATCGCAATACTAATTTTTAATTAACTATTAACACCTCCTTTGCTACTTTTTTAGATTAGTTTGGTAAGGTAAAATGTGTTTAGATACATTTATCTGGCTTAATAAATAAGGTAATGTTTGGTGACTTTCTGTGAAATTGATAAATTTAATAATAGTTTTTATTATCATTTATCCTCTTTAATTAATTTTATTATTTTAATGAAATTTGAAACACCCCATAAAGTTTAACATTAAATTTATTAAAATACAAGATTTTTTAGCTATTTTTTCAATTTATTCATATCTCTTTTTAGTAGATAGTAAATACGAAAATATAGTAATAAGAATTAATGCATTACGGGTTCAAGGTTTTAAAAATAAATATTTAAAAGACGGAAAAAATCTAAAGTTCATAGTATAGTAATATTCAATTATCCTGCAAATAATTAAATCAATTATTGATTTTATATTCCTTCTGTTTATTCTCAATAAATAGGGCGGAAATAAAGGAAGTTATCGGGACTGTTAATACTAATCCGATGCTTCCCGATAAACCCTGAATTATTTCAGTGCTAACTGTATTAAGATTTATGGCTCTAAAATAAGGCATATTATAAGCCATTAACAGAATCATTATACTTAAAGAAGCTCCGGTAAAAGCAAGTATTAAGGTATTAGCCAT
>CAZXYB010000061.1:0-6440 GCA_964644855.1 uncultured Atribacterota bacterium
TCAATAAGATTAAGGAGGAAATCAACATCTATAAAGTAATAAAATTAGAAAATGGTTTAAGAATTGTAGTAGAAGAAATGCCCTACATGAAGTCAGTAGCTATT
The DNA here is from genome assembly GCA_964644855.1 of uncultured Atribacterota bacterium. Lineage (GTDB taxonomy): Bacteria > Atribacterota > Phoenicimicrobiia > Phoenicimicrobiales > Phoenicimicrobiaceae > Sediminicultor. The sequence goes on from CAZXYB010000061.1 coordinate 105, forward strand.
ATTTTTGGAATAGGAGTCGGATCAAGGTACGAAGTACAAAAATATCAAGGAATTTCTCACCTCATCGAACATATGCTATTTAAAGGAACTAACAAGAGAAAGAGCACTTTGGAAATTTCTCAGGTAATAGAAGGTATTGGCGGAGAAATAAACGCTTCTACATCTAAAGAGACAACTCATTTATATGCTAAAGTCCCTCAGAAACAATTTCAGACCGCTTTTGGTGTGTTAGCTGATATAATATTAAATTCGTTAATGAGAGAAGAAGACCTTCATAAGGAAAAAAATGTAATTATCGAGGAGATTAAGAAATATCAGGATATGCCGGAAGAATTAGTAGAAATCTTGCTTGACAGGATAATGTGGAAAAATCATCCTCTGGGCAGATCTATTCTCGGAGATAAAAAGAGGGTAAGCAATATTCAAAGAGAAGACATCTTATCGTATATAAATAAATTTTATCGTCCCAATAACTTAGTAATAAGTGTTGCAGGCAATATCAAGACAGCAGAGGTAATTATGCAGGTCGAGAAATATTTTAAAACAATGGGAAAAGCTAAAATTAAAAATTATTTACCTGTAAAAGGTAATCAGAAAAATATTCAAACAGGAATAAAATTTAAAAAGAGTAACCAGACTCATCTTTCTTTTGGTTTTCCCGGAATTTCCCGGTTAGATCCTGATAAATATTCCGCGGATTTATTAGATATAATATTGGGCTCGGGATTAAGTTCTCGGCTTTTTCAAGAAATAAGAGTTAAAAAAAGTTTAGCTTATGATATCCATTCGTTTATTCAGTATTTTAACGATATCAGTTCTTTTAATATTTATGCCGGTATTGATTCAAGTAAACTGAAGGAAACTATCCAGACAATTTTAGAGGAGCTTAATAAAATAAAAAACAATAATTTAAAAGAAGATGAATTGAAAAAAGCAAAAGAAATGTATAAAGGTGCACTATCTTTAAGTTTGGAAAGTACTTTAAGCAGGGCATTTTGGTTGGGAAATAGGATGCTTTTATATGGTAGCCCTTCAACTTTTAATGAAATAAAAGAAAAAATTGAGGAAGTAAAAGTGGAAGATATTCAGAAAATGGCTCAAAATATTTTTAGCAAAGATAAAATAAATTTATCTATTGTTGGCCCCTTCAAAGAAAAGAATAAAGAAGAGTATGATTCTCTTCTGCAGAAATTATGATTTGATTTAGTTACAAAGTTAACCAGTTTGCCAGTCGCCCGGTCTTCCGGTCTACCAGTCAATACAACAAGTAATACGATTCTACTTACTGAAAACTATAAACTAAAAACCAGTTTTGCATTTTTTGCTAACGACTAACGACTATTCACTAACGACTAGTATAATTGGTCAATTGGAGAATTGGTAAATTGGCAAATAAGGATACAATAACATGCCTTTAAAATTAGGAATGGGAGATATTATTAGATTAAAGAAGAAACATCCTTGTGGAGGTTTCCATTGGGAAATTACCAGAACTGGTATCGATATTGGCTTAAAATGTCTTTGTTGCGGCAGAAAAGTTCTGGTCCCGCGAGTAAAACTAGAGAAGAAAATTAGAGAAATTATTCCTCGGGATTAACAAAAAATAGTATTTTTTACTTTTATATTCTATACCTTTTTTTTCGCTTTTTTTAACTCGATACTCGATACTTTCTTTGTTAGTGTAAACTTTAGTGGGGTAGCTTAAGAAAGAAAAGAATAATTATCGCTTTTGTTTTTCCATTCTTTTTTAGTTTTTTCTTCACGCGATACGCAATACGCAATACGCAATACGAATAAAAACTTGATATCGAAAATATCTATGATATAATATAAATCGTTTTATATTTCTAATTTTTAATTTCCTTGCTCCTGAAGAATTTTTAAGGGGCTGATTAAACCGAAAGGAGGTGGTAACGGATGAGAAGTTATGAAATAATGCTTGCCATAAATCCCCAGTTAGAAGACAAAGAGCTAGATTCCTTATTAGGTAAATTAAAAAAACTTATTACCGACGTAAAGGGAGAAATAACCAAGACAAATAAATGGGGCAAAAGAATATTAGCTTATGAAATTAAGGATTTCACAGAAGCGATTTATGTCGTTTTAAATTTCAATGTAGATGAAAAAAATATTGCTGAATTTGAAAGAGTTATGAAGTTAGAAGAAAGAATTATCAGATATTTGTTAACCTTACAAGATAAAGAAAAGATTCAAAGTAAAAAAGCTGATTAATTATTTAAAGAAATATAAAAAGAGAAAATAGATTAAGAAGAAGGAGAAATATAAATTAATGGCACGATATGGTTTTTTTAGAAAACCACAAAGGAAAGTTTGTCTTTTTTGCAAAGAAAAAATAGTAGCCGATTATAAAGATGTAGATTTATTAAGGAAATTTATTACTGAACAAGGTAAAATGCTGCCTCGTAGAGCAACCGGAAATTGCGCAAAACATCAACGTACATTGGCTATAGCTATAAAAAGAGCAAGAGAAATAGGGCTTCTCCCTTATGTGGCGAAATAAATTAGTATATAGTATATAGTGAAGAATAGCGTGGAGCGTATAGCGGCGTTTAGCGGATAGGATATTAGTTATCCAGTTACCCGGTTAACCAGTTTGCCAGTTAAAATACAGGTTACAAGATGCAAGATGCAAGGTGCAAGATAAAAAACTTGTTTTTAGTTATTAGTTTTTCGTTTTAAGCTTTAACTTTTTAGTTTTATCTTAAACCGAAAACCAAGAACCGTAAACCTATAAGCTGTATTTTTTTTGTATTTTTAACTAGCTAACTAGGTAACCAACTAACTAAATTAATCGGTTAATTGGTCAATTGATTTTAACCGGATAACCGCTAAACTGGCTAACCGGCTAACTAGTTTATCTTAAAATTTTTAATTTATGAGGCTTATTTATTGACTGAACAAATTCCAACTAAATCGATAGTTGAGGGTGCATTTTTAGCGGCGATTACTGCTGTTTTATTTATTATCAGTATATATATTCCATTATTAGGCACGCTGGTGAGTTTTTTGTGCCCTCTACCGATTATAATTTTATGTTTACGCCATAGCATAAAGTTTGCCGTTATCGCAACTTTTATATCGGGGATTTTGGTAACTACTTTAGCTGGTCCACTGCAAGGGCTTATGGTTTTATTAGGTTTTGGAATATTGGGATTAACTTTAGGGTTTGGTATAAAAAAAGAATTACCCTTAACCGATATTATTATCATTGGAAGCATAGCTTCTCTTATTTCTAAAGGTCTAATACTTTTAATAGGTTTTTGGATTTTAGATCTCAATGCCGTATTATTTGACGTAGAAGAGATAGATAAAATTATAATTCAATCTTTGAATTTTTATAGCAATATGGGACTATCTCCGGAACAATTAGCTACCCTGAAAGATTCCTTAACCCAAACTATTAGTATGATTAAAGTAGCATTTCCGGGAATGATTATTCTTGCTTCAATTTTTGATACTATTTTAAATTACTGGGTAGCTCGTTTGGTTTTAAAAAGGTTTGGCTATAAATTAGCTAAATTTCCACCCTTTTCTAGTTGGAGAGCTTCTAAGTCTTTTTTTTGGAGTTATCTTTTAGGAATGGTATTGATAATTCTGGGGACAACTTACAAGATACCTCTTTTAAATAAAATTGGAATAAATATTCAAGTTTTTTTTGCAGTGGTATTTTTAATTTATGGTCTTTCTTTAACCGGTTTTATATTAGGGCGGTTTAAAATTAAAAATTTTTTAAAGTGGGTGATATATATTCTGGTGTGCTTTCAACCGTTTTTATCCCAAATTGTTGTCTGGGCAGCCATGTTAGATATATGGATAGATTTTAGAAAATTACTTCTTGCCAGAAAAGACTAAATTAGTCGTTAGTGAATAGTCGTTAGTGAATAGTGAATAGTTGCTACCATTAAATACAGGTTTTCAGTTATCAGTTTACAGTTTAAAAGATAAAAGATATAAGATAATACGGTTGACCGGTTAACACAGCCGATATTTGATTAGTTAAAATCCTTTGTAAAAACTTTTTAGTTTTCTAATTTACGGGTACTCAGTTTTTTGCTTTTATCTAATATTAACTAAATACTATTCACTAACGACTAATAAATATCTTGCTAAAAACGACGGAAGAATTTATAATAAATATATAATAGAACAGGGAGGCTTAAAAGATGAAAATAATTTTGAAACAAAATATTGAAAAAATCGGACAAGTAGGAGATGTAGTTGAAGTAAGCGATGGCTTTGCACGTAATTTTTTAATTACCCAAGGTAAAGCAATTCCTTTTACCGTAGGTAATTTTAAACAAATAGAATATTTAAAGAAACAAGAAGCAGAACAAAGAGAGGGAGAGTTAAAGGAAGTTAAGGAATTAGCAGAAAAAATTAATAATATTTCCCTGGAAATTAAAGTTAAAGCCGGAGAAGAAGGAAAGCTTTTCGGTTCTGTTACCAGCAAAGACATTGTTGAAACTCTATTTAAGGAACACGGAATTGAATTAGATAAAAAGAAGCTTAATTTAAAAGAATCCTTAAAAAAATTGGGCGCTCATACTGTACCGGTTAATTTGTATAAAGATGTAACTCCTCAAATTAAAGTTAATCTAATTTCCGATTCCCCGTCTAAGGAAGAAACAGAGGAGAAAAAAGAGAAATAGATTCGTATATTGCATATCGTATTTCGTATCTCGTATATCGTATTCTAGCGGATAGCGTTTGGCGTACAGCATATGAAATACTTGTTATCCGGTTACCCGGTTTACCAGTTAAAATACAGGTTACAAGTTGCAGGTTGAGAGCTACAAGTTTTAAAAACGACTTTACCGAAAACCGAAAACCAGTTTTGTATTTTTCGTTTATTGCTAACGACTAACGACTATTCACTATCGACTATTTAATACGGAGTTAAAAGATGGAATTAGGCAGGAATCCTCCTCAAAATATTAGTGCAGAACAGGCTGCTTTAGGTTCAATGCTGCTTCAGGAAGATGCTATCTTGCACAGTGTGGATAAATTAAAACCTGAAGATTTTTATAAAAAATCTCATCAGATTATTTTTAAATGTGTTCTCGAGCTATTTGAAAAGAGTAGAGGCGTTGATTTAGTCACTTTAACTGAGGAATTAAATAGGATAAATTTATTAGAAAAGATCGGGGGAGTTACCTATCTAACCAATTTAATTAGTAGTGTTCCTACTGCCGCGAATATTGAATACTACGTCAAAATTATCGAAGAAAAATCTATTTTACGTAACTTAATTAATAGTGCTACTAAAATTATCTCTATGGGTTACGAAGAAAAAGAAGATGCTAGAATTTTATTGGATAAAGCAGAGCATTTAGTCTTTGAGGTTTCAGAAAGAAATTTAGGACAATCTTTCGTGCCCATCAAAGAGATACTTCAGGATAGTTTTGAAAAGATTGAAAGTCTATATCATAGAGGTGAATTAATTACTGGGGTGCCCAGTGGATTTGATGAATTTGATGATATTACTACTGGGTTTCAACCCTCTGAGCTTATTGTTATTGCCGGTAGACCTGGAATGGGAAAAACAGCTTTTTGTATGAGTGTTGCCCAGTATATATCAGTCTTAAAAAATATACCGGTAGCCCTTTTTAGTTTAGAAATGTCAAAGTCTCAATTAGTTCAAAGAATGCTTTGTTCGGAGGCTCGAATTGACGCTCATAGTTTGAGAAAAGGACGATTAGCGGAATCAGATTGGCCTACACTTTCTATGGCAGCAGGTCGATTATCTTCTGCTCCTATTTTTATTGATGACACAGCCGGGATTACTTGTTTAGAAATTAAGGCTAAGGCAAGGAGATTAAAAGCTCAACACGATCTTGGTTTAATAATAATAGATTATTTACAGCTTATTACAAGTTCTGGCAGAATGGAAAATAGACAGCAGGAGATTTCAGATATTTCCCGTTCTCTTAAAGGTTTGGCGAGAGAATTAAATGTTCCGGTAATAGCAGTTTCCCAATTATCCAGAGCAGTAGAGCAAAGAGATGGAAGAAAACCACGTCTTTCGGATTTGAGAGAGAGTGGGGCAATTGAGCAGGATGCTGATTTGGTTGTTTTTTTGTACCGAGAGGAATATTATAAACCAAAAACAGACAGGAAAGGCATTGCTGAGGTAATCATTAGTAAACAGAGGAATGGCCCTACAGGTCAAATAGATTTAGCTTTCGTAAAAGAATATGCAAAATTTGAAAATTTAACCCGAATTCCAGAAGGGGAAAATGAGTATTAAGTAGTGATAGACTAATAATCTGTTACACTAACGACTAATTTAATTGGCAAATTAGTCAATTGGTGAAT
>CAZXYB010000062.1:0-6408 GCA_964644855.1 uncultured Atribacterota bacterium
GTGAATAAATACCTTAATTTTTTATCATCTCAAATCGGGAACCAATCTCAGGAAGTTTGGTTACCTCGATTCTTACCGGGAAGGCGTCCTTTAATGATTCCATGTGAGTGATGACTAATATTTTATCAAAATCATCACTTATAGATTGGATAGCCTGCACCAAATTATCTATGCCTTCTTCATCCTGGGTACCAAACCCCTCATCCATAACTAGAGTCCGTAATTTTGTTCCCGCTCTTCTGGTCAGTAACTTGGATAGGGCAATTCTTAAAGAAAAATCTATCCGAAAAGATTCTCCCCCACTATACATTTCATAATCACGAGTTCCTAATTCATCACTTATCTTGATATCTAAAGTCTCTTTCATGCCTCCACTCTTTAAATCACGGAGAGACTCGATAGAAATCTGGGTACTATTATTGGTTAACTTAGCCAAAAGGTCATTAGCTTCTTCTTCTATTTCCGGCAAAACATTTTCAATAATCAGTGCCTGAATTCCGTTCTTTCCAAAAGCCACGATCAACTTCTCATAGATATTCTGCTCTTTCTTGCTTTTTTCTAATTCTTTACCTATCTCTTTCTTCTCTTTTCCCAATTTAAGACACTGGTCAAATTTGCTCTGATACCCTCCTCTTTCTTCTAAAACTTTATCTTTAAGGGTCTGATCAGAATTTAATACCTGTTCCTCTTGAACTAATTTTGCTTTCAGGGAAGGGAATTCTTTTAATTCTATTTTTATTTTTTCTTTCTTCTTCGCCAAATTTTTTAAATCTAATTCTTTCTGTTGATAATTTTCGTTTAATTCGGTTAGCCCGTCCTTTAAAGAATCAATTTTCTTCTCTGCCTCTTCCAATTTTGCTTTTTCCAGAGGGGCATTGCTTAATTTTTCAATCTCACGATTAAGCATACGATGCCTTGTTTCATCATAACCAATTTTTTTTAACTGAGCTTCAAGTTCTTTTAATCTTTTCTGTTCTTCTAAGGCGTAATCTTTCTCCCGGATAATTTTTTCTAATTTTTTAATCTCCTCCTGCAAGCTAACCATCAACTTTGCGGCTTGTTTAGATTCTTTGTATTCAAAATGTATCTTACTTAACTTCTGTTGCCAAATATCTTTATCTTTTAATCTCTGGTTAGTCTCTCTCCATTTTTCTGCTAATTTATCTTTCTGTTTGCTCGATTCATCTGTCTCTTTTTTTAATTTCTCTATCTTTTTAAGATTTAAACTAATTTCTTTGTTTATATTATCTTCAATCTTCCTCTTTCTTTCTGCATTTAATTTTGCCTCACATAAAGGGCATTCTCCCTCCGGATTCTCTCTTAACAGACGCAGTTTTTCCTGATTATCTTTATTGTCTTTTTCTAATCTTCCTATCTGACTTTTAATGCTGTTTATTTTTACATTAAGCTCGCTGCCCTTTTGCTGAATTTCTTCTCTCTGCTCTTCGAGTAACTTTATCTCTTTCATCTTTTTTTCTAATTCCAAAACCTTGGCTCTGTTTTTTATCTCCTGCTCAGCTTTAATCTCTAAATCTTTATATCTGTCTTGCTTATTTCTAACTTCTACTTCCAAGTCTGCTCTTTTACTTTCTATCTTTCTCCCGGTAAGAATCTTTTCTTCTTCTATCTTCCTGATTCTTTGGAGCTTTCGGCTAAATTCATTATTTTCGGCATTAAATTTCTGGTAATTTTTAAAATCATTTAAAACTTTTTCTTTTTGAGAAATTATTTTCTCGCAATCGATAATTTCTTTCTTTCTTAATTCTATCTGTTTTTGCCCCCGTACCATCTCTTGCCTCTGCTGTTCTATCCGGCCTTCCAATTCTACGCATTGTTCACTTTTATGTTTTAAGATGCTTATCTCTTCTTTTAGTTTACCTACTTTTACTTCTTCTGTCTTTATCTTCCGGGAAATATCTTTGTAATTTTCTGACAATTCCTTTATCTTTTCTTTATAAAAATCAAGGTTGGCTGTTTCCTGATAGATATATTCCAATCTGCTTTCTTTAGTCATGATAATATTATTAATTTCCTTAAGATGGGACTTGGCCAAATTAGCCAGTTCATCATAACGGGAAAGACCTAAAATCTCAGATAGAATTTCTTTCCTTTCCCGGGCGCTCTTTCGGCTAAATTCATCTATTCGGCCCTGAAGGATAAAAGCGGAATTGATAAAGGTCTGATAATCTATCCTTAAAGTTTTAGTAATTTTTTCCTGGGTTTTTCGAAGGGATGGACAGGTGAGAGAAACATACTCATTATTTTCTTTTTGTTCGCGAACCTGAAATTCTAAACCGGAGCGGGAACTTTTTCCTGTAATAGAATAATTTCTAATAATACGGTATCTGTCCCCTTCTAAATCAAATACAAATTCCACCTGCATATCTTTCTGGCCTATCCGCAGAAGACTGTTATCGGCTTTTTTCTCCTGGCTGGCTTTTCTTCCTTCTCCCCATACTGCCCAGGTTAAAGCATCCAGAAGGGCAGACTTGCCCTGACCATTACTCCCCGAAAGACAGGCAATATGAAATTGGGTAAAATCAAGAGGAGGAACATCTTCTCCGTAACTTAAAAAATTTTTCAAAGCTAATTTTACCGGTATCAATTTTTAATCCTTTCTTCTTTATGCACACTATAAAATACTATTACCATCCTTTTAAACCATAAAAGTGGTTTGCCTTAGAATGATGTTGTACCAAAATCAATTTCTAAAACAATCATTTGCTTTACGCTTTTCCTGCACTTTTAAACTGTACCATAATTTCACTAAATACCTCTGCAAATGTCTTTATAGTAAAATAGGAAATTTCATCATATAAAACATTATTTTTTTGTATATAGCCGGTAACTTTCTTGGCAACAGATTGATATCCATAACTAAAATAATTTATCTTTCGTATACCACAATTAATTACTTGTTCATAGTCACTTGAATCTAATCCTGAACCTCCATGCATCACTAATGGAACTGATATTTGTTTATTTAATTCATTTAATAAATGTAAATCTAATACAGGTTGCATAGGTAATATACCATGTACTGTACCAAAAGATACTGCCAAAGCATCAATATCAGTTTGTTCAACAAATTTCTTAGCTTTATTGACATCAGTATAAGTAAGAGGTATCGCATTTTGTTCTAGTTTTTGTGAATTTTTCTCTCCTGTAGTCATTTCTCCAACTTCTGCTTCAACAGACACTCCTTTAGATCGTGCTAATTCAATAATTTTTTTAGTTTCTCTGATATTCTCTTCAAGCGGTAATGTTGAACCGTCGTACATAATCGAACTACATCCAAGAAAAATTGCCTTTTCAATTATATCTCTATGTAACCCATGATCTAAATGTATTGCAACCGGTACATCCACTTTTTTACATTCAAATTTAAGAATATTCATTATTGATTCAAAACAAACATCCTTCAATTGCACTTCTGCAATACCTAAAATTACCGGGGATCGCATTTTCTCTGCTGCTAAGAGGATTCCTTTAGCTGAATCATAGTTTATTACATTAAAGCAACCAACTGCATATTTCTTTTCTTCTGCATCTTTAAGTATCTCTTTTAAATTTACAATTGTCATAACTTATGCTCCTTAATTTTTATTTAAATTCCCCACCGGTAATAGTATATGTTATTCCACCATTTTATTTAATGATAAATCTTGCATATGTCACGGTATATATTTATTATCCTCTAACTCTTTCTCTAACTCCTGGGCATAAGTTTTTAATTCTTCCGACAAAGGAATCAAATCAGGACTATTCTTAATATATTTATCCATGGCCTCTAACATTCCCAAATTTTCCGAAATTTCGGCTCTTTGAAGCCGCTCCATTGGTTTAGATTTTTTAGCAATAGTAGTTACTAAAAAAGCTCTTTCCAGGGCAGAGTTTATCCTTTTAAAATCCAGTAAATCTTCTCTTCCTGCAGGCATAGTATAAAACACCCTCACCACTGACTCGGATAAATCATATTTTTCAATTTCTTCTATCAAAGCATTAGTAGGGTCTTGCTCTTTGCTAATTACCGCATCTACAGTAATAAATTTTCGGGCGGGGAGAGAAATAAACTCGTAAGAAGTTTTGCTACCTTCTATGTTCACCAAACAAACCCCTTTGTTATCCTTCTCCTCACCAAAATTTATTCTTTCGATACTTCCCGGATAAACTACCGGAGGATGATTGTTAAGATTTAAATCCTGAAATTTATGAATATGACCTAAGGCTACATAATCAAATTCTTTTTGAGCCAATACTTGAGTAAAAAATACCGGGTCTCTCCCGATTATTGCCGACCTCTCTGAGCCGGAATAAGTTGCTTCTGCGGCAGCCAGGTGAGCAGCAAAAATCGCCGGAGTCCCCGGTCTCATCATCCGGGCATATTTCTTAATCTTTTTACTCACTCTTTTCTGAATCTCTTTTGTAACTTCCTCATCGGTAAAATCTTTATATTCTTCTTTGGCGAGAAAGAGATTCTTGGTGGGCCAGGGTAACCCGAAAATCTGAACCGGCCCTGCCTTAGTCTCAATATTAAACAACTCGGGCTCGGTTACCACTTTTACTCCGGAAACATTTAAAGTGTCGAAGATATCTAAAGAAGTAGCTTTTCCAAAAGATAGAGGATTATCATGATTTCCATTTATCATAACGACCGGGATTTTTGCTTCGCTTAATCTATAGATTTGCCGGGCGAATTCACGTTGATGGGTAGGGTTGGGATTACTATTTTTATAGGCATCACCGGTAAATATTACCAAATCCACCTTCTCTTCCAGAGCAATATCAATAGCAAAACTAAAGCATTTTATAAAATCCTTTAATCGGGTATGCAGACCGGTGGAAGGGTCTATCCGTCCATAATTTTCCATTCCCAGGTGAATATCAGCTATGTGAAGAAATTTCATCTGATTTTTTACCTTTCCAATTTTTCTTCAAGTTTAAAATTGATATATCTATATAATTTTCTAAATTTAGAGGAATAATTTCTATAATTATAACACAAAGTTTAATGTAATTGTGCTGCACTTTTACCCGCTAGATACCCGGTACCCCAACATTCCTGCAGATTATATCCCCCGGAAGGGCCATCAAGGTCTAAAATTTCCCCGGCGAAATAAAGATTTTTAATCTTCCTGGAACCCATTGTATCAGGATTCACTTCCTTAAGGGCAACTCCCCCGCTGGTAACTACCGACCACTTAAACCCTAACAGTCCGGTGGGGGTTAATTCTAATTCTTTTAGCAAGTGAACCAATTTATTTCTTTCTTCCCGGCTGATGTAATCCACCTTTTTCTCAGGCCCTATGCCAGAAAGTTTGATAATTACCGGTATCATCGATAAGGGCAATAATCCTTTCAGTGAATTCTTAAACATCCTACCCTTGAACTCCTGAAAATCCCTCCGGATGCGTCGGTCTAATTTTTTAAAATCCAGAGCCGGTTTTAAATCTAAGATTAGTTTTACCGGACCACTCTTTAATAATTCACCGATATTTTTACTCATATCCATAACGATAGGTCCGCTTACTCCAAAGTGAGTAAAAAGCATCTCACCAAAACGCTCATCTTTCTTCTTGTTATTTTGAAATAATTGGAGAGAAATATTTTTAAGGGATAGACCCTGAAGTTCTTTCGCCCATCCGTCAGAAGTCTTTACCGGGTTTAAGGCCGGGACAGGTGGAATTATAATATGCCCTAATTGTTCAGCCCATCGATAGCCATCACCGATAGATCCGGTTTGAGGGTAAGATTTTCCTCCGGTACAGAGAATATATTTATCGGCACTTATCTCACGGTCTCCAAGTAAAACCTGAGATATTTTTCCCTTCTCCTGCTTAAAACCGCTTACCCTAGCATTTAGCAAAATATTGACTTTGCCCTCGGCTAAATATTTTATAAATATATTCAAAACATCCTGGGCATTCCCCTTCTCCGGAAAAATTCTATCCCCCTGTTCTACTTTAGCCTTTACTCCTCGGGATTCAAAAAAATCAATCACTTCGCGCGCGCCGAATACCGCTAAAGCACTATAGAGAAAACGCCCATTTCTTCCAAACTTTTCGGCAAATTTTCTTAAATCGAATTCATTATGGGTAAAATTACAACGACCCTTGCCGGTAATCAGTAATTTTTTACCCAGAGTCTCGTTCTTTTCGATTAAAATGACCTTTGCTCCCAATTCCGCTGCCCGGCCAGCTGCCATCATACCTGCCGGCCCTCCGCCTATCACCGCAATATCAAATGAGTTATTATCTGTCATAACAAGTGCATCCTTTTTCCCTTCCATGTCAAGGGGATCGAAATTGTCAAGGGGACGGTTCTTCTGACACGATTTTCTGTCAAGGGGACGGTTCTTCTGACACGATTTTAAAAATCAAAATTAACACTTAATTTATATTATATTAT
>CAZXYB010000063.1:0-2889 GCA_964644855.1 uncultured Atribacterota bacterium
CGTCGTTCTTTTGAATTATATACCAAGATGCGCAAAGTATATTTGGATACTATTCGTGCTTTAGCAGCAGCCATTGATGCCAAAGATCCCTATACTAAAGGTCATTCAGAAAGAGTGGCGGAAACTTCTGTAGCTTTAGCTCAAGAATTAAATTTATCCGATCGGGACATTGAGGATATAGAATATACCGCTTTACTGCATGATATAGGAAAGATTGGCATAGCGGACAAAATCTTAGGCAAAAAAGGTAGTTTAACAAATCAAGAGTATGAAAAAATAAAAGAACATACGATTATGGGAGCTAATATCATAGAACCGGTAGATTTTTTAAAAAATTCATATGAAGCAATCTATCACCATCATGAAAGATATGATGGCAAAGGCTATCCGGATGGTGTAAAAAGTAAGGATATACCCGTGTTTTCCAGGATAATTGCCGTAGCCGATGCCTACGATGCCATGAACTCTGACCGTCCTTATCGAAAAAAGTTAAATAAAGACAAGATATTAAAGGAGCTAACAGATCAATCCGGCAAACAGTTTGATCCTGAAGTAGTTGAAGCTCTTATTTCAGTTCTTGATAGAGAAAGAGAAAAATAAATGTTATATCTCTATATTATAATTATTTCTATTATAATAGGACTTCTTCGTAATGGTAAGTTAAGCAGTTTGAGCCAGATTTCGCTAAAGAAGATAGAATTAATACTATTAGCCTGTTTAATTCAGGCTGGATTAGTCTTTCTGGGGCCAAAAAAAGTAAAATTTATTCTCGATTACAGTTCTCATATGATAATTTTCTCTTATATTGTGCTCCTATTGGCAGTTTGGTATAATAAAGAACTAAAAGGAATAAATTTTATCGCTTTAGGAATAGCTTTTAATTTTATAGTTATTGTAGCCAATGGTGGTCATATGCCGGTATTATTGAGCAGTTTGTATAAAGCAGGATTAGATGATTTTCCCCTGGTATTAAAAGAAGGTATCTACGTTACTCATACTCTGATAACTGAAAAAACCTTATTTGGATTTTTAGCCGATGTTATTCCATTACCTCCCCCTTTCCCTGATCCTTCAGTGGTAAGTGTAGGAGATTTTTTATTGTTTTACGGAGTGTTCAGTTTAATTCAAAATGCAATGGTGCAAAAACAGAATTCAGGAATCAGGAATCAGAATTCAGAAGATAAAGAACTGAATCTAGAAGAAGAACAGAAGACAAAAGCCTAATTCGTATTGCGTATCGCGAAAATAGAAATAAAAAGATGTAGGGGCAGAACTTGTGTCTGCCCGTAATGAGTTCTAAAAATAAAATTATAGATTTTAGAATGAAAAGGAAAAGACAATTATGTTTGATTGGACAAAAAAGATATTTGGTGACCCTAACGAAAAGGAATTAAAAAGACTGCAGCCCATTGTAGAAAAAATAAACAGCTATGAACCAGATATTTTAAAATTAAATGATGACGAATTAAAAGACAAGACCCCTGAATTTAGAGAGCGATTAAACAAAGGAGAAACTCTAGATGATATTCTCCCTGAAGTTTTCGCAGTCGTTCGGGAAGCAGCTAAACGAGTCACCAAGATGAGGCCTTTTGATGTTCAACTTATTGGAGGGATTGTTTTACATCAGGGCAAGATAGCCGAGATGGCTACCGGAGAAGGTAAAACTTTAGTGGCCACTATGCCAGCATATTTAAATGCTTTGGGTGGTAACAGTGTGCACGTTGTTACCGTAAATGACTACTTGGCAAAACGAGATAGGCATTGGATGGGAGAAATTTACGAGTTTTTAGGATTGGAGGTAGGTTTAATTCAGCATGATATGCCAATTAGTGAGCGGAAAAAAGCCTATGAAGCTGATATAACCTATGGGACTAATAATGAATTTGGTTTTGATTATTTAAGGGATAATATGGCAATTCGCCTGGAAGATGTGGTTCAGAGGGGTTATGATTTTTCCATTGTTGACGAAGTGGACAGCATTTTAATTGATGAAGCCAGGACTCCTTTAATTATTTCCGGTCCTACTGATGAGTCAACTAAAATATATCAACAGGTAAACAGAATTGCCACCCGCTTACAGGGAGAGGTAGATTATAAAGTATATGAAAAAGAGAAGACAATCACTATAACCGAAGAAGGAGTTACCCGTATCGAAGGATTGTTGCAGATAAAGAATCTATATGATGAGAAAAATATGACTGTCCAACATCATATTATCCAAGCTCTAAAAGCACAAAGATTATTTAAAAAAGATGTTGATTATATAGTAAAAGATGGAGAAGTGATTATAGTAGATGAATTTACTGGAAGATTAATGTTTGGGAGACGATACAGTGATGGTCTTCATCAGGCTATCGAAGCAAAAGAAGGAGTAGTAATTGCTCGCGAAAATCAGACTTTGGCTACTATAACTTTCCAGAATTATTTTAGATTATACAAGAAACTTAGTGGTATGACCGGTACTGCCAAGACTGAAGAAGAAGAATTTATCCATATCTACAACCTTCCGGTAGTGGTTATTCCTCCTAATAAAAAATTAATCAGGAATAATTATACAGATGTCATCTACAGGACTGAAAAAGAAAAGTTTAAAGCAGTAATCAAAGAGATAGTTGAAGTTCACAAGATAGGGAGACCTATATTGGTAGGTACAGTATCAATCGATAAATCAGAAACACTGAGTAGATTGTTAAAAAAAGAGAATGTTGGATACGATATCTTGAATGCAAAAAATCATGAGAGAGAAGCAGAGATAATAGCTCAAGCAGGTCAAGGTAAAAATGTAACTATTTCCACTAATATGGCTGGACGAGGAACTGATATTGTCTTGGGTGAAGGGATAGCTAAATTAGGAGGATTACATGTAGTTGGGACGGAAAGACATGAAAG
>CAZXYB010000063.1:2989-6327 GCA_964644855.1 uncultured Atribacterota bacterium
AAGGGATAGCTAAATTAGGAGGATTACATGTAGTTGGGACGGAAAGACATGAAAGCAGGCGTATAGATAATCAATTAAGAGGTAGATCAGGAAGGCAGGGAGACCCGGGTTCATCCCGCTTCTTTCTTTCTTTAGAAGATGACCTCATGCGGCTCTTTGGTTCTGATCGGATTTCTGGAATTATGGAAAAATTAGGTATGGAGGAAGATGTTCCCATTGAGCATCCTTTGGTTACCAGATCGATAGAGAGTGCTCAGAAAAAGGTGGAGGGAAGAAATTTTGAAATAAGAAAACAACTTTTAGATTTTGATAATGAAATGGAATACCAGAGGAAGGTAATCTATGAACAACGAAGGATGGTATTAGAGAGTAAAGATGTTAAAGAACATGTTTTAGAAATGGTAAAAGACACTATCGAGGGTATCTTGAAAAATTATACTAATAAAGAAATTTATCCTGAAGAGTGGGATTGGTCAGGGCTTAAAGATCATATTAACCAAATCTTCTCTGTTCCATTGGTTATTTCCAAGGAAGAAATTCCTGAGTTATCTATCCTAAAATTACAGGATATTTCAGTAGAAAAAGCTTTTGAAATATATGAATTACGGGAAAAAGAATTTACCCCGCCTTTGATGAGACAGATTGAAACGATGATTGTTCTTCGGGTGGTAGATCGGGAATGGAAAGACAATCTACGACGTTTAGATGAATTAAAACAGGGTATAGGTTTAAGAGCTTACGGACAGAAAGACCCTTTGATGGAATATCATTTTGAAGCCCATAATATGTTTCAAGAAATGATCAACGGTATAAAAGAAGAAGTAGTAAAGTTTATTTATAAAGTCAGGCTTAAAGAAGAAGAGTCTCAAGGGGTTCGCCAGGTAAGAAGAGAAACACCTGCTCCTATAATTAGCAGTCAAACAAAAAAATCACCTTTTATTAAAAGGAAAGAATTAGGAGAGAAAGAAGGGCAAAAGAAGAAAAAGATAGGGAGAAATGACCCTTGCCCTTGTGGTAGTGGATTAAAGTATAAATATTGCTGCGGAAAAAATATATAATCTAATTTTATTTTAGGTAAAAGTGAGAAAATTTTACAGAATTAAAAAACTAAAATTAAGAGAAGTAGGAAATAGAAAGGAAGACGGATAAAATGATAGAGGAATTACAAAATAAGCTGGAGCAACTTCAGAAAAAAATTGACGAAATAGGGACATATCTTTGACTTATCTACAAAAGAAGAAGAAGTAAAAAAAATAGAAAAAGAGATGTCCCAAGAGTCTTTCTGGTCTGACCAGGAAAATGCTCAGAAAATTGCCAAAAGAGTTAAGAAATTAAAAGACACTATAGGCAAATTTAACGAGTTAAGAGATAACTTAGAAGAATTAGTAATACTCTTAGAGCTTAATCTGGAAGAAGACAGGAAAGAAATCTGGGAAGAGATAGAACAAAAAGCAGAGCTTTTAGAAAAGGATATTGAAAAAAAAGAATTAATTGTTTTATTTGATGGTATGTATGATGCCAATAATGCCATAGTTACTATTCGGCCGGGTGCTGGTGGAACGGAATCTCAGGATTGGGCCGAAATGTTACTGAGGATGTATCTGAGATGGGCTGAGAAAAATAAATATATTGCCAAGATAATAGAGATCTCGCCTGGCGAAGTAGCCGGGATAAAGAATGTTACTTTTACTGTCAGCGGAATCCATGCTTTTGGTTATTTAAAAGCAGAAAAAGGAATACATCGTTTGGTTAGAATTTCTCCCTTTGATGCTAATAGGAGGAGGCACACTTCTTTTGCCTCGGTAGAAGTTATCCCTGAAGTTGATCAAGAAGTAGAGATTGAGATTAAGGAATCAGATTTAAGAATAGATACTTATCGAGCCACAGGAGCAGGGGGTCAACATGTTAACACCACTGATTCTGCAGTAAGAATAACTCATTTACCTACCAATATTGTAGTACAATGTCAAAATGAAAGATCCCAATACAGTAACAAAATGACTGCAATGAAAATTTTACGGGCAAGATTGTTTGAACATTATCAACAAGAAAAGGAAAAAGATTTAAAAGAAATTAGAGGAAAAAAGAAAGATATTGCCTGGGGAAGCCAGATACGTTCTTACGTATTTCACCCTTATCAGATGGTGAAAGACCATCGAACAGAAGCAGAAAGTGGAAACTTACAAGCAATTATGGATGGCGAAATAAATTTATTTATTGAAGCTTACTTAAAGAGTAAGAAAAAAGAATAAGATACATAGAAGCAAGTAGTTAGAATCCAGAATCTTATGAACGGGTAGCGCGTAGAGTATAGTGTTAGTTGGGTAATTGATTCGTTATCTGCCTAATTCATAAACTATAATTCAACCAATAAACTAATTAATCGAGCAGATAATTAATTATCTAGATAGATTTATATAGACTAAAAACTATTCATTCCTCGGTGTTAGTTTTCGCTGAATACTATACACTCCTATTTTAACTTGCAATTAGCAATTTGTTACTTAATACTGTTTTAAATATTTTTTAGTAAGAATCATATTAAAATAAACCAAGCGGAGGGTATCAATGTTAATCGATAAAAAAGTCAGTAATTTTTTAGACGAGTTAGCTTCTAGTTCACCAACTCCCGGCGGAGGAAGTGTGGCTGCATTGGCTGGTGCACTGGGGGCAGCTTTAATTTCAATGGTTGGCAATTTAACTGTAGGCAAGAAAAAATATGAAGACGTAGAAAAAGATATTAAGAAAATTATAAGCTCTTCGGAAAAATTACGCTATGAATTAAGTCAATTGACTGAAGAGGATGTTAAGGCTTTTAATAATTTTATGGCTACTTATAAAATGCCCAAGGAAACCGAAGATGAAAAAAAGATAAGGGCAGAGAAGATACAAGAAGCGCTAATTAAGGCAGCGAGAGTTCCTCTTAAAACAGCTTATAAATGTTTAGATATAATGATTCTTTCCCAGGAGATCGCAGAAAAGGGTAATATTAACGTAATAAGCGATGCTGGAGTCGCAGTCCTAATGTCAGAAGCAGCCCTGGAGAGTGCCATATTAAATGTGAAGATAAATTTGAAAATGATTAAAGATGAGAAAATAAGAAAAGAACTTTCCTCTTCTATAAAAGAAATACTATTAAAAGAAAAGGGGCAGAAAGAGAAAGTATTAAAAACAATAGAGGAAAAAATATGATAGGCAGGAATCGATTTAAAAGTATGGTATAAATTATACATTAAAAAATAAATACAAATTAATTAAATCTTATCATAACACGATAATTATTTTTTAAAAATCTATTGACTTTTTTAGAGTATATGTTATTCTTTAAAAAGATTAAT
>CAZXYB010000064.1:0-6326 GCA_964644855.1 uncultured Atribacterota bacterium
TTTATTTTTTCTATTCCCTTCTTTATTCTCCTTATTCCTTCTTTAATATCTTCTAAAGAAGTAGCGAAAGATAGACGGATATAACCTTCTCCCTGCTTCCCAAAAGCAGTTCCGGGGACAGTAACTACTCCATGTTCTTCTAACAGATACGTAGATAATTTATCTGAACTCATACCAGTTTTGCTTATATCCACAAAGGCGTAAAAAGTCCCTTCTGGAGTATGGCAATTTAGGCCAGAAATTTCATTTAATCCTTTAACAAGAAGATTTCTTCTCTCATTGTAAGCAGCAAACATTTCCTTAACACAATCTTGCGAACTCTGGATAGCTGCCAAGCCTGCTCTCTGAGTAATGGAATTAGCACATACAGAAGTACTTTGTAATAATTTTGCTATTTCCTTCACTAAATTAAGAGGAGCAGCTAGATAAGCCAGTCTCCATCCGGTCATAGCATAGCTCTTGGAAAAACCAAATATACTAATAGTTCTTTCTTTCATCCCGGGCAAAGAAGCAATACTGATATGTTCTCTACCATCATAGACAATATCTTCGTATAGTTCGTCACTAATCACAAATAAATCTTTTTCCTGGGCTAATTGAGCAATAGCTAAAAATTCATCTTTATTAAATGCAGCTCCGGTAGGATTACCGGGAGAATTTAATAGAATGGCTTTAGTCCTGGAGGTAATACAATTTTTTAATTCTTTTAAATCAGGATGAAAATTATTTTTCCCTCTTAGTGGAAGATACACCGGTTTTCCCCCCACAAAATATACTTGAGGTTCATAAACTACAAAACCGGGATCAGGGATAATTAACTCATCTGTAGGATTAAGAAGAGAATAAAAAGCAAAAAATAAAGCTTCGGTCCCACCGGAAGTTACTACTACTTCATCGGGCGTAACCGATATTTTATTCTTCTGTTTTAATTTATTAGCTAAGGCTTCTCTAAATTCTGGAAATCCTAAATTAGGGGTATAGCGAGTGTAACCATCATCTAAAGCCTTTTTAGCCGCTTCCCGAATATGGGAAGGAGTAACAAAATCAGGCTCTCCTATTCCAAAACTAACCAGACCCTTCTTCCCCTGGGCTAAATCAAAAAGTTTTCTTATTCCTGATGGTTTTATTTTTTTTAAATTAGCGTTAAATTCCAATACTTTTCCCCTCCTTTTTTACGTTTATTTTATTACTTCTTTAAATCCCATTTCAAAAGCTTTCAAATTCGTTTCAATACTTTTGGGTGGTAAATTCTCCTTCATAGATTGAATAATTAAATCTTTACTTACTGGAAAATTAGGAGTAGCTGCTGCTGCTCCAAGAATAACTATATTAGAAGAAATAATATTTCCAGCTTTTAGGGCTATCTTTTCGGCATCAATTACTAATAGTTTCTTAATTTTACTTTTTAGTTCTTCTAAAATTAAAGACATATCCGGATATTCAGAGATACCTAAAGAAACTGTAAAAGGAATAATTGGTGTGCTATTTACAATAATAAAAGTATCTTTATTAACTTTACTTAGCGCTCTTAAGGCTTCTGCTGGTTCAAAAGCAAGTAGCAAATCTGCGTTAGTTTCTTCAATTAAAGGACTATAGACATCGCCAATCTTAAGTTCGGTTATTACAGTACCACCTCTTTGAGCCATACCATGAACTTCACTCATTACCACATTTAGACCTTTTTTCATCGCTGCATCTCCTACAATAGTTGAGGCCTTTATAGTTCCCTGGCCTCCTATTCCAATAAGATGAATACTATATATATTTTTCATTTTTTCACCTCTATTGCTTTCTTTGGACATACCTGAGCACAAACCCCACAGCCATCACATAGCAAGGAGTTAATATGAACAGAACCATTATCTTTTTCTATAAAAATTGCTGGACAAGTAAAGTTCTTAACGCAAATCAAACACTTAATACACTTTTCTTGATTAATTGTATATTTAATATTAATCCCTTTCTTCCTATTTTTCGCATCGGTTAACATAGCACAAGGTTGTTTGCTAATAATTACTGCTAAACCTTCAAATTGCAGTGCTTCTTTAAATATCTCTTCTGTCTTCTTTAAATTAAAGGGATCAACAGTTTTCACAAATTCTGCTCCCGCCCCTTTAGCTATTCCTTCTATGGAAACCTGGGGTGCCGGATTACCCATTCCATCTATTGGTACGCCTGGATTGGTCTGTCCTCCAGTCATTCCGGTTATTCTATTATCTAAAATCACCAATAATATTTTATCTTTATTGTGAATGGCATTTGCTAAGCCAGGCATTCCCGCATGAAAAAAGGTTGAGTCTCCAATAAAAGATATAACCTTTTGATTAGTTGCTTTGGCAAATCCGCAACCAATTCCCAAACTGGAACCCATAGACAGACAATAATCAGCCATCTTATAAGGAGGCTGGAGAGCTAGAGCATAACAACCTATATCACTAGAATAAATTATATCTTCTTCTTTTAATTTTAATTTTTTTATAGCTTTCTTTAGGGCAAAATAAGTTGCTCGATGCGGACAACCAGGACAGAGTACCGGTGGACGTAAAGGCAAAGGAAGTTTAGTAGAAAATTTCTCTTCTTTTATTGAAATCTTATCAACTATTTTTGCCATTCCCTTTGAGATAATATCAGGATTATATTCATATATTCGAGGAAGAGTTCCGTCTAACTTGCCATATACTTTTTTTCTTAGATTATACTTACCTATTATTGCTAAAACTTCATTTTCCATTACCGGCTCTACTTCTTCAACTACCAATATGCTATTCACACTTTTTATAAAATCTAAAACCATCTCTTCAGGGAAAGGATGAGAAAGAGCCAATTTTAATATTTTTACTTTTAGATTATTCTCACTAACCACATCCATTACATAATTGAAAGCCCCACCACTAGTAATAATACCAAGTTCTCGTCCTCCTTTGTCAATTAGTCTATTAAGAGGAGAATTATTTGCAATTTCTTTAACTTTAGCTAATTTTTCCATCAATCTTTTACGTAGTTTTATTACATTAGCAGGTACCACTACATATTGACTTGAATCCTTCTTGAAAAATCCTTTTTCCTTTCCTTTAACAACCGGCCCTAAATTAACTATCCCTCTCATATGAGATATTCTGGTAGTAGTACGCATAAGCACCGGGATCTCGAACTTTTCGGATAATTCAAAGCCGTATTTCATTTGGTCTTTTACTTCTTGAGGATTAGATGGCTCCAGCAAAGGTATCCCGGCCAGGCGAGCCATAATACGATTGTCCTGCTCGTTTTGAGATGAGTACATAGAAGGGTCATCGGCAGATAAGACAATCATTCCTCCCCGCACCCCGGTATAAACAGCACTCATAAAAGAATCTGCTGCCACATTCAATCCTACATGTTTCATGAAGACAAAAGAACGTAATCCAGAGGATGCTGCAGCAGTAGAAACTTCTAAAGCTACTTTTTCGTTGGAAGAAAATTCAAAATATACACCTGCATCCTGAGCAATTTTGTAAAAAACATTCCCTATTTCTGAAGATGGAGTTCCAGGATAGGTAGAAACCAGCGAAACACCACCTTCCAGGGCTCCTCTAACCGCTGCTTCGTTACCCAGCAGGAATAATTTCCCTCCTTCTTTTTCCGTTAAAATTTCTTTTACTTTCAATTTTTCCCTCCTATCTTCTTTTTATTGAGTATCGCATAAAAATGCAAAAACTATAATATCTTCCGATCAATTTGGTTAGTTGGTTTATTAGTTAATGTAGCCGTTCTCATTATGGGCAGACACAAGGTCTGCCCCTACAACTTATCTACTGAATTCTAATTCTCTTTCTAATAACTCCGCGCTAAACGCTTTACGATCTTAGGGCGTATGCAATACGCCCCTACTTTTTTTCAAGTTCGCAACCCGCAACTTGTATTTTAACCGGTAAACTGGGTAACTGGCTAACAGGGTAATTAGTACCAACCAGCCAACTAAATGTATCCTCTATTTTATTCACGATATACGACATACAATATACGACATACTAGAAAAATCCTGGTATGGTAATTTTTTTTGCTGTAGAAATTAAAGAATCTATTAATTGGGGCAGCCTTTCTTTATCCATTCTGACCGTGGGGACGCTAAAACTTAAACCAGCACAAATTTTTCCTTGCTGATCTTTTAAAGGTACAGCCACACAAGATACTCCCTGCATATACTCCTCATTTACAAAACTATATCTTCTCTCCCTAATTAATTTCAGGTCTTTCTTTAAATATTCTTTACTGGTGATAGTATAAGGAGTGTAGGATTTTAATTTTACTCTCCCTAGATAACTAGCTAACTCCTGCTCGCTTAAATAAGCTAATAACACTTTCCCCACAGCAGCACAATAAGCAGGTTGATTTGAACCAATCTTTAAATCTAATCTAAGAGTATTATCACTGCCTACACTATAAAGATAGGTAATTTCATCTCTATCCAGGATGGCTAAGTTGACTGTTTCATTAAATTGTTGAGAAAGTTCTTTCATATAAGGGATAATTTGGACTAAGCCGATTTTATCTGTAACTGCTGTACCCAATTTGAAGATTTTAACTGTGAGGTAATATTTGCGATTCTGAGAATTTTGTTCGATGTAGCCGAGGTTTTTTAAGGTTCCCAGCAGACGATGCACCGTCCCTTTAGGAAGAGATATTTTTTTACAAAGCTCGGCAATCCCTAATTCTAACCCGTTATTTGCTAAAGCCTCTAGAAGAGAAAAGGCATTTTCTACTGAATGAATGGGATATTTAAATCTATTTTCGTGGTTACCTTTTTTATTCATAATGTTTCACTATACATACCTTTGGTCTTTATATTGAAACTTATCTATTTATATAATACCACATAGTTTTAAAAAATCCTTCTTTTTTTAAAAAATATTTTAAAAATTTTTAAGTTATAGAAAAAAATAATTGGGGGCACAATTGTTTAAATGCAAAATAGATAAAAAGGAAAATAAATTTTATTTGATAAATTTATGATTCCAATTCGAAGAGTACTCTATCGTTGGCGGAGGTGGATAAGAAATTTTATCAAGATTATTTTCTTCAGCAATTTCTCCCGATTTATAAGGGTATATTTTCTTAAAGAGTATGAAAAATTGAATAAGTAGTTTTTAGCAGAAAACTATTCTGATACTTTCTTATCAAGCCAGTCTATTAAAAATTTGAAGACCTCTTCTTTTTCCGGCTCATTATGAATTTCATGATAAAGGTCATCCCAAATTTTTAAAATACAATTTTCCTTTACCTTAGCTGCAAATTCACGGCCTGCTTCAACAGATATTATTTTATCAGCTCCCCCCTGCATAAGTAAAAGGGGGAGAGAAAATTCTGAGGCATGTTCTAATGCCCATTCTCCTGCTTGATAGGTACTAATAAACATTCGGGCAGAAATACGGTCATGAACTAAAGGGTCATTTTCATAAGAGTAAACCGCTTTTAAGTCATGAGATAGGGCCCTGGTATCTAAACCATTTTTCTGAGAAAATGAAGGCCAAATGTAATTGGTTATTTTTCCTAAAGCAATTTTAGTAGCAGGAGGCTCAAAAGCTAAACGGAGCCAGGGAGCGGTAGCAATTACTCCCTTAAGATGTGGTTGACGACGAAGAGCATAATTAAGAACCAAATTACCTCCCAAGCTATGACCATAAAGAAAAGAGGATATTTGTGGAAATTGTTTATTCGCAGCTTCCAGTAAAGAGGAAATATCTTGCATTAAAGCCTCATAAGAAGGGATATGACCACACAGACCTTCAGATTTACCATGCCCGCGCAAATCAAAAGTAAATATTGCATACCCTGCTTTAGTTAATCTATCGGCTACATGAATATAGCGTCCACTGTGTTCTCCTATTCCATGCACCAAACAAACCACGGCTCGAGTCTTATCTTCCGGTTGCCAGCTTTGACCGAAAAGCTGTAATCCATCAAAGGTCTTTAATTTAAATTCAGTATGTCTCATTTTTTCGCCTTTCTTTTACTTTTGTTAAATTACTATACTTAATAAAACTTTTTTATATAATCCTCAACTTCATTTCTGGTTCCGCTAAAAGGACCGGGTCTTTCCATCTTTAATGAAACTAATGCACTGGCAAAAAGTAAGGCATCCTCAATATTTTTATTTAATCTTTCTGTAATATAGGCACTAAAACAGGTATCGCCCCGACCGCTTCTACCCGAAAGATTTCTCGGTTTTAGAGGACAAGTATAATATTTTTCACCATTATAAATTAAAACTTCTTTATTGTAAGTAATCATAATCTCCTTTGCTCCCCACCCGAAAAGCATTTCCGCTGCTTTCTTTCTATCTTTTGTTC
>CAZXYB010000065.1:0-6266 GCA_964644855.1 uncultured Atribacterota bacterium
GATTTAGGATCCAGTGGGTAACTCCATGCGGGTTCGAGTCCCGCCCTTCGCACCATAGAAAACGGAAGGCATTACTAATATTATAATTTACAAAATTTAGTTAAATTAGCTAAAAACGGCCGCAAAATTATTTGCGGCTTTGTTGCAATTATAGTTAAAGACAAATTAGTCGTTAGTGAATAGTGAATAGTCGTTAGCATTGAATTCAGGTTTTCAGTTGCCAGTTTTCGGTTTACAGTTAAATATTTAAAGCGAAAAACCATAATTTAAAATTCAAAACTTTCTCTCATATTGTGTATTGCTTATTACGAAGTGGTTTTCCTTTTTGTCGTTGCGGGAAGCGAAATAACGAAGCAATCTCATAGTAACCGACAAACTAGTTAACTGGATAACTTAATTAATAGGAGAATTGGTCAATTGGTGAATCGGTGAATTGATTAATCGGTCAATCAGAAAATTATTATACAATTGAATCGGCGGAGGTTATAGATAATGGTAAAAGTAGAAATTAAGAAGCAAAAAGATAATGAAATAAAACTTAATATTGAAATGGATAAGGTAAAAGTAAATAGTAGTTTAGATAAAGTATATAATGATACATCTTATCAAGTAAAAATACCAGGATTCCGAAAAGGTAGGATTCCTAAAAATATTTTGAACTTGCATTTAGGGAAAGAATATTTTTACGATAAAACTGCTGAAAAATTAATTCCCGAATGTTATCTTGAAGCTATAAACAAAAATAATATTCACCCAATAAATCAACCTGAAATTAAGGTAATACAAATAGAGGAAGATAAACCGTTAATCTTTGAGGCAACGGTTCAAATAAAGCCGGAAGTAAAACTAGGTTCTTTTGATAAAATTACTATTCAAAAAGAAGATGTAAAAGTTGAAAGTACTGATGTAAATAATGAAATAAAAAGAATTCAAGAAAATCTGGCTAAATTAAAAGTTGTTAAAGATCGTAAAGCAAAGAAAGGCGACCTTTTGGTAATAAATTCAGAAGGATATATTGAGGGAAAAGAAATAGAAGGAAGTAAGGTTGAAAAACAAAATATTCAGTTAGGGGGAGATATACCACCTGAATTTAATAATAAACTTATCGGTTGCTCGGCAGGAGAGGAAAAAGAGATAAAGATTTTAATTCCCATGGATGTTAAGGATAATAAAATTGCCGGAAAAGAAATTACATATAAAGTTAAAGTTATTGAAGTAAAAGAAAAAGAGTTGCCTGAATTAAATGATGATTTTCTTAAAGTAGTAGGCGATTATAAAACTTTAGATGATTTTAAGAAAGATATTAGGGACAAATTAAAAAAACAAATAGAAATGATTAATAAAAATAATTATGAACATAAGTTATTAGAAAAAGTAACGGAAGTTTGTGAAGTAAAAGTACCAAAAGTATTAATTGAGAGAGAAGCTGGATATATGATTAAATCTTTGGAAGATGATTTAAAATCTAAAGATTTATCTTTAAAAGATTATTATAAGAGCATCAAGACTGATGAAGAAAAAGTGAAAAAAGAATACGAAATTGTTGCTGAAAAAAGAATAAAACAAGAATTAGTTTTAGATAAAATTAGTCAGGTTGAGAATCTTAAAGTTACCGAAAAAGAAGTTAAAGATAAAATTGAGGCTCTTGCCAAGGAAATGAAACAAGATGCTTTAAAAGTGGAGGCTACTTTCAAAAAAAATAACAATTTAGACGGTCTAAAAGAAAGTATAAAAAGAGAAAAAGTAATTAATTTTTTAAATACACAAATAAAAAAATAAATTTTAAAAAGGAGGTCAAATCAAAATGACTTTAGTTCCTATTGTAGTAGAACAAACTCCTCGAGGGGAGAGATCTTATGATATTTATTCTCGCTTACTTAAAGATAGAATAATATTTTTGGGAACACAAATAGATGATGCAACAGCTAATACGATAATTGCTCAATTGCTATTTTTAGAAGCAAATGATCCCGATAAAGATATATATATTTATATTAATAGCCCTGGTGGTTCTGTAAGTTCTACCATTGCCATATACGATACCATTCAATATGTAAAACCAGATGTTTCCACCATATGTATGGGAATGGCTGCCAGTGGTGCGGCTTTAATTTTAGCGTCAGGTGCAAAAGGGAAAAGATTTGCATTGCCTAATTCAAGGATTATGGTACATCAACCTTTAGGAGGATCGCAGGGTCAGGTTACAGATATAGAGATACAGACTCGAGAGTTGAAAAGGATTAAAGATACCTTAAATGAAATATTAACTCATCATACCGGGCAAAAATTAGAAAAAGTAAAGAAGGATACTGAAAGAGATTTCTATATGACTGCCCAAGAATCTAAGGAATACGGATTGGTTGATGAAGTAATTAAAAGCAGAGAAGAAGCGGTAAAGAAATAGTATCGAGTATCGAGTATCGTTCATTAGTTATCCAGTTACCCTGTTTGCCAGTTAACCAGTTAAACAACAAGGGATGCAATGTGTATCATGTAATAATTAACGTGTGATAAGCAGGGGTTTTTATAATTTATGAAATTTAAGCTCATTACTCATTACTTATTACTTGTTACTATATTTTATACGCTCTACGCTATAATAGAAAGAGGTGAAAGATAATGAAATGTTCGTTTTGTGGTAAAAGTCAGGATGAAGTATATAAAATAGTTGCCGGTCCTGGTGTCTGTATATGCGATGAATGCATCAAGGTATGCAATGAGATTATATTAGATAGAAGGAAGAAAGAAGACAGGCCATTCGATTTAGAAAATGTTCCTTACCCTAAAGAAATTAAAAATTTTTTAGATGAATATGTAGTAGGACAAGATAAGGCAAAAAAAATACTTTCAGTTGCCGTATATAACCATTACAAAAGAATCGAAAGCAATAATAATGATAGATTAAACAAAAAAGATAAAAAGACAGATAAAAAAAAGGAAGAAATAGAATTAGAAAAAAGCAATATTTTGTTAATAGGTCCTACCGGGTGCGGAAAGACCTTGTTAGCCAGGACTTTAGCTAAAAAACTAAATGTACCATTTGTTATTGCTGATGCTACAACTTTAACTGAAGCGGGATATGTAGGTGATGATGTAGAAAATATTCTATTAAATTTACTGAGAGTAGCTGATAACGATATAAATTTAGCTCAAAAAGGAATAATCTATATAGACGAGATTGATAAAATAGCTCGTAAATCAGAAAACCCATCTATAACCAGAGATGTATCAGGAGAAGGAGTACAGCAAGCTCTTTTAAAAATTATAGAAGGTACTGTTGCAAGCGTACCACCATACGGAGGGAGAAAGCATCCGCAGGAAAAAAATATTCAGATAGATACCAGGGAAATATTATTTATTTGTGGGGGAACTTTTGAAGGTCTGGAAAGTATAATAAATTATCGAATGGGTAAAAATAATATAGGTTTTAAAGCAGATATAAAAAGTAAGAATAGTAAAGAAAGAAATTACAAGTTGGTAGAAAATGTTTTGCCGGAAGATTTAATAAAGTATGGCTTAATTCCAGAATTGGTTGGGAGATTACATATAGTTTCTACCTTAAAAACTTTGGATAAATATGCATTATTAAAAATATTAACCCAGCCAAAAAATGCCATAGTAAAACAATATAAAAAGATATTTGAATTGGAAGGTGTGAAACTTAAACTTACTTCTGAAGCTTTGGAGGCTATTGTAGAAGAAAGTATAAAACGAAAAATAGGGGCAAGGGGATTACGTTCAATTATGGAAGATTCAATATTAGATATAATGTACCGAATACCTTCGGAAAAAAATATTGAAGAATGCACTATCACCAAAGAAGTTGTGAAAAAGAAACAGATGCCCGAAATAAAAAGATATAGAGAAGGTTTAAGAAAGGAAACAGCGTAAAAAAAGGAGAGATTAAATATTTTATATGAATAATAAAAATGTAAAAAGTTTAGATAAAAATATATTATCTTTGTTGCCGTTAAGAGAATTAGTTGTTTTTCCCAATATGATTATTCCTCTTTTTGTCGGCAGAGAACAATCTATTAATGCTTTAGAAGCAGCAATAAATTCAAAAAGCCTGGTATTTATTGCTGCTCAGAGAGACCCGGAAATAGAAAAACCAAAAGTTGAAGAAGTATATTCTATCGGAACAATTGCCAAGATAATACAAATTTATAAACTACCGGATGATACCATAAAAATATTAGTGGAAGGAATCAGTAGGGCAAGAATCAAAAAGGTAGAAGGATTTAATAATTTTCTTAAAGTACAAGTAGAAAAAATAAAAGTTAAAAATGGTAAAAATCTAAAAATAGAAGCTTTAATGAGGTTAGCAGTCAATAGATTCGAAAAATATATAAAATTGAACAACAAATTACCTTCTGAAATTATGATGTCAATAAAGAATGTTGAAAAACCAGATAAATTAGCCGATATAATTGCTTCAAATCTAATTTTGAAGGTAAGAGAAAAACAAAATTTGTTGGAAATAATCAACCCCTTGGAAAGACTGGAGAAATTAATTGTTATATTAAAAAAAGAGGTAAGTATTTTAGAATTAGAAAAAAAGATACAAGAAAGAGTAGAGGTAAATTTAGAAAATTACCAAAAGGATTATTATCTAAAAGAGCAATTAAAAGAAATAAAAAAAGAATTAGGAGATAATGAAGAAAATATTTCCGAAGTTGATGAATTAAAAGAGAAAATATTGTCTCTAAAACTTAGAAAAGAAGTGGAAGAGAAGTGTATAAAAGAAGCAAATCGTTTAGAAAAAATACCTTTTTTGTCTGCCGAAAGCGGAGTAATAATAAATTATTTAGAATGGATTATATCCCTTCCCTGGAACAAAAAAACTAAAGAGAAATTAGATATAAAATTAGTAAAAAATATTTTAGATGAGGACCATTATGGTTTATTGGATATTAAAGAAAGAATCTTAGAATACTTAGCAGTTAAAAAAATGAGTAATAAACATATAGGAACAATCATATGTTTAATAGGACCTCCGGGAGTAGGTAAGACATCATTAGCAAACTCAATAGCCCGGGCAATGGGTAGAAAATTTGTAAGAGCTTCTCTGGGAGGCGTGCGGGATGAAGCAGAGATACGCGGACACAGAAAAACTTATATAGGTTCTATGCCAGGGAGAATCATTCAAGGAATAGTTAATGCAAAATTCAAGAATCCTGTTTTCTTGTTGGATGAAATTGATAAAATGAGTGTAGATTTTAGAGGTGATCCTTCCTCTGCTCTTTTAGAAGTATTGGACCCTGAGCAAAACAGCACCTTTAGAGACCATTATTTAGAAGTCCCTTTTGACCTTTCTGAAATAATGTTTATTACTACGGCTAATAATGAAGAGGAAATACCATATTCCTTAAAAGACAGGATGGAGATAATTAATATTCCTGGTTATACTGAGTATGAAAAATTAAAAATTGCCCGCTTGTTTTTATTACCAAAACAACGAGATAATCATGGCTTTAAAAAAGATGATATAGAAATATCAGAAAAGGCCATGAAAAAAATAATCAAGGAATATACTCATGAAGCAGGAGTAAGGGGATTAGAAAAAGAAATATCTTCTATATGTAGAAAGGTTGCTTTAAATGTAGTTTATTCTAAAAAGAAGAAGAATAAGAAAGTTAGAATTACACTAAAAAACTTAGAAAATTATCTGGGAATACCAAAATACAAAATTGACAAAATTGAAAAAGAAGATGCTGTTGGTTTGGCAACAGGTTTGGCCTGGACTGAAATCGGTGGAGAAGTATTATCAGTGGAAACTATAGTAATGCCCGGAAAAGGTAAGTTAACCCTTACCGGACAACTGGGAGATGTTATGCAAGAATCTGGAAAAGCTGCTTTAACTTACGCTCGGTCTCGAGCAGCCAAGCTTAAGATAAATAATAAGTTTTACGAAAATTGTGATATTCATGTTCATATCCCGGAAGGAGCGATTCCTAAAGATGGTCCATCGGCTGGGATTACTATGGCTACTTCTTTAATTTCTTCGCTTACCGATATCCCTATTCGAAAAGATGTAGCTATGACTGGCGAAATTACCTTAAGGGGAAGAGTTTTACCGGTAGGAGGTTTAAAGGAAAAAATACTTGCCGCTTATCAATCCGGTATTAAAACTATTATAATTCCACAAGATAATGTTAAGAATTTGGAAGATTTACCTAATGATATTAAAAAAAGATTAAAATTTATTATGGTAAAAAATATAGATGAAGTTTTAAAAAATGCTCTTATCAGAAGTCCGTTTTAAA
>CAZXYB010000066.1:0-2034 GCA_964644855.1 uncultured Atribacterota bacterium
ACAAAGGAGGAAAGATGAATCTTTCCGTGAAAGATATAAATGGCCAGATTTTAGTTATATCTCAATTTACTTTATACGGGGATTGTAAAAAAGGTAGGCGTCCGAGTTTTATTTCTGCGGCTCTTCCTGATAAAGCTGTAAAATTATATGATTATTTTGTAAAATATATAAAAAATTATAGTCTTAAAATTGAAACCGGTGAATTTCAAACCATGATGTTGGTAAAGATTTTTAATAATGGTCCGGTTACCATTCTTTTAGATAGTGAAAAGTTAATTTAGAAATAAACCAAATTTTTTAGGGAGAAAGCATAATGGAATTACCTCTTATTATTGGACATAGAGGAGCAAAAGGAATTGCTCCCGAAAATAGCCTTTCTGCTTTTGAAAAAGCATTAGATTTAGGGATAGATGGAATAGAATTAGATGTGCACCTTACAAAAGATGGAAAATTAGTTGTGATCCATGATATGGACCTAAAAAGGTTAACTGGGGTAGGGAATTCCATTAAGCAGCTTACTTTTAAAGAATTAAAAGAATACGACATTTCTAAATTTTTTACTAAAAATCAAGAAAAAATTATGGAAAAATTACCGGAAGAGAAGAAATATTTTTTAGAATTAAAAATAATTCAAGCTAATTCCTTTTATCTGAATATTTATGAACAATTAACCAAAAAGAAAATAAGTTTTTATTTGCATTGTGACGGCAAGCGCTTCGATGTAGTTAAAAAACTATTTATCGCAAGAAATGATGGAAAGAAGGTTTGTTTTAGACAATTAAAAATTAAGAAGAGGGACATACTCGACTTAGAAAAAGGTAAGGTGAGGAAATATCACACTGAGCAGATACCTTTACTTAAGGATGTATTTGAAATATTAAAGGGAAAACTTTCTGTAAATATAGAAATTAAAGGAGGAGAAAAGATTTATCCAGGAATTGTAGATAAATTAGCAAAAGAGACAGAGACTTTTGGATATAAAAATATTCTTTTTTCATCTTTTAATAGAGATACCTTAATCTTGCTGAAAGAGAGATACCCTGAGCTTAAAGCAAATGGACTATATGCTAAATGGATAAATCCCGAAAAATATGTTAATGGATTAGACGGGATAAATCCGTATGCCTTTTTGTGTAAAGAAAAACTTATTCCTTGGATGCATCTACTGGATAAAACAGTGTATGTGTGGACGGTCGATAGAGATATAGATATGGTACGCTTTATTTTATATGGAGTAGATGGAATTATTACTAATTATCCTCATATTTTAAAAAAAATAAGTAAATCCATACAATCTGTTTTAGGGGATATTTTATAAAGATTTTTTTATCTGAGAACATAAAAGTTATTTTAGTAAATGGAATTGTTTATAAAAGAATTTACCAGGGGGAAGGGTTATAGAAGAAATGTTTCTAAAAAAATTAGTGGTAGGAGTGTTAGAAACTAATTGTTATTTAATTAGTTGTAAAAAGACTAAACAAGCAGCGGTAATTGATCCGGGTGGAGAAAATGAGGTAGATTTAATTTTAGACTTTTTACAAAAAAATAATTTTGATTTAAAGTATATTATTAATACCCATGGGCATATCGACCATATTGCTGGTAATAATTTGCTTAAAGCCAAAACAGAAGCTTTATTATTAATCCATAGGTTAGATGCTGATATGTTAGTTGATGCCAACAAAAATTTCTCTTCCTTTATGGGTAAAGAAATATATTCACCTCCTGCGGATAAGCTTTTGGAAGAGGGAGACGAGATAGTTTTAGGCAGATTAAATTTAAGAGTAATTCACACACCGGGTCATACCCCGGGTGGAATTTCTCTTGTTTCAAATAATATTATCTTTACGGGTGATACTTTATTTGCCGGGGGTATTGGTCGAACCGACCTGCCCGGTGGTTCTTACCAAGATTTAATAAAATCAATTAAAGAAAGATTATTAATTTTAGGTGATGATAAGATAATTTATCCCGGTCATGGCCCAGATTCGACTATAGGTGAGGAGAAGAGGACAAATCCATATTTAATTGACC
>CAZXYB010000066.1:2134-6133 GCA_964644855.1 uncultured Atribacterota bacterium
TATTTAGTTAGCGTGTAGCGTTTAGCGTATAGACGCAGGTTATAAGTGTAAGCAAATATTAGTTTCAAGGTGTAAGTAAAGAAAATGCAAATGATTCAAAAAAGATAATTTAATTTACTGATTTACTAATTACCTAATTAATAAATTTAGAAAGGAGTGAAAAGAATGAATTACGGAATAAAAGATATTGATTTAGCTAGTAAAGGGAAAAATAAAATTGAATGGGCCGAAAAACAGATGCCCGTTCTTTTAAGTATAAGAAAAAGATTTACTAACGAAAAACCTCTAAAAGGAATTAGAATATCTGCTTGTCTTCATGTAACCACAGAGACAGCTAATCTGGCAATAACCTTAAAGGAAGGGGGTGCGGAAGTATATTTATGTGCTTCCAATCCTTTAAGTACTCAAGATGACACAGCAGCCTCTCTGGTTAAAGATTTTAGAATTCCCGTATTTGCTATTAAAGGAGAGGACAAAGGTACTTATTATCAGCATATTGAAAAAGTACTAAGTTGTAAGCCTAATATCACTATGGATGATGGAGCTGATCTGGTTTCAACCATTCATTCTCAAAAGAAAGAGCTAATTAAAGATGTTATTGCTGGTACCGAGGAAACCACTACCGGAGTTATCCGATTAAGAAGTATGGAAAAAGATGAAGCTTTAAAGTTTCCGATTGTTGCGGTAAACGATGCACAGACTAAATATCTCTTCGATAACAGATATGGTACCGGGCAGAGTACCATCGATGGCCTGTTGAGAGCTACTAACATTCTAATTGCTGGTAAAATATTTGTAATTTGTGGTTACGGTTGGTGTGCTCGAGGTTTGGCGAAAAGGGCTAATGGCATGGGTGCTCGGGTAGTAATTACCGAAGTCGATCCCATGAAAGCATTAGAAGCAGTAATGGACGGTTATCAGGTTATGCCCATAAAAGAGGCAGCTAAAATCGGAGATATTTTTATAACCTTAACCGGTGATATAAACGTAATATCAGCAGAAGAGTTTTCTTTAATGAAGGATGGAGTAATTTTAGCTAATTCTGGGCATTTTAATGTAGAGATTAACTTAGAGGCTTTAAAGGGTTTAGCAGTAGGTAGAAAAAATATTAGAGAATATATAGAGGAATATACTTTAAAAAATGGGAAGAAAATAAATCTTTTAGCAGAAGGAAGACTGCTGAATTTATCTGCTGCTGAGGGACATCCGGCAAGTGTGATGGATATGAGTTTTGCCAATCAGGCTTTATCAGCTGAATATTTGGTAAAAGAAGGGGGAAATTTACAGAAAAAAGTTTATTGCGTCCCTGAGATTATTGATAAGAGGATTGCCAGATTAAAATTAGAATCGATGGGAATAAAGATTGATGAACTTACCAAGGAACAAGAAAGATATCTTTCTTCCTGGAAAATGGGAACCTAGCTCGTATCGCGTATTGCGTGTATCGTGTTGCATAAAGAAAAGACAGTGATAAGCGATGAGCAAGTAATGAGGTAAATTTTGCGTCTGCCCATCAAAAAACGAAAAAGAAACTCAGCAAGATGTAATATAAAATAAATGAAGATAGTGATAGTATAATAATGGGGTAGCGTTTAGCGTATAGAAGCGGGTAGAAGAGATAAAGAGAAAGATAAACTTTCAGTTTGCAATTTATGATGGAGAAAAAGAGTTAGTAAGTTAGTTGATTAGTGAATTAACTTCTATTCTTTTTTTCTTTCCCCAACGCGATACGCAATACGATATACGCAATACTATATTTTAGGGTTAGTATGAATAATCAAAGTATGATAGAATATATAAAGGAAGGGTTGCTTAATTTTGTTTTTCCTTTAGATTGCAAGATATGTGGAAAGCCTATCCGAGAATCTAAAGGTTATTCAATTTGTGAGGATTGTTTTAAGACCATTGAATCAATCGAACGACCTTATTGTATAAAGTGTGGGAAGCCTTTAATACCTACTGATGCTTTTAAGCAAAACAGAGAAGTCCTATGCCTCGATTGTAAAAGAAAAAAATATTCTTTTGAATTCTCTCGTTCTATGGGTGTATATGATAAAGTATTAAAAAAATGCATTCATCTCTTTAAATACTACGGAGAGAAAAAGTTGGCAAAACCATTAGGAAAGTTAATGGTGGATTGTTTATTAAAAAATAATGAATTTGAAAATAAATTTGACTTAATTATTCCTGTTCCTTTACATAAGAATGATTTAAAGAAAAGGGGATTTAATCAGAGTGTTTTGCTGGGCAAAGTCATCGGAGATTATTTTTCTATCCCGGTTGGAGAAAGTGTTTTAATAAAGAAAAAATTAACCCCTTTTCAGGTTAATTTATCTAAGAAAGAAAGGGAGAAAAATATTCTTAGAGCTTTTTCGGTAGAGAAACCAGAGGAAATTAAAGGGAAAAATATTCTAATTCTGGATGATGTGTTCACTACTGGAGCCACCGTAGAAGAATGTAGTAAAGAATTAATGGAAGCTCGAGCAAAGAATATATTTGTTTTAACTTTAGCCCGAACCGTATAAAGCTTATATGCCGCCTTTCTTTGGGGCTGTGGTTGAAAGTCGAAGCCAGTCGCAGGCGAAACGACCCACGTAAGGTAACTTTGGTTACTGAGCATGGTGCGGCTTTGGAGTAAGTCCTGCCTTAACCTTAACAGGCTATAACAATAAGAGAAGGGTAGTAGTGAAGGATAAAGTTCCTGAGCAAACCTCTCAGCAGGCGAGTGTGGGGGCAAAGACCAGGTCAGTCTAAGGAAAGGCGGATAAAATTTAATTAGTCGTTAGTGAATAGTAAATAGTCGTTAGTTTTAAATACAAAATGCAAGATACAAAGTTAGAGCCCTTAAACACAATTATTCTATCTACAATAGGTTTACGGAAAAAGAAAATTTCTATACAATTAAATTAAAAATATTTTAAAAAAAGTTTAAAATAAAAAAGGGTTTTCTGTTTGGGCATAGAATATATATATTGAGTAGAATAAACTATTACTAAGGAGGAAAAGGTATGAAAATTATTTTCAAAGGGAAACATATTGAAGTTACAGATGCGATACGTAATTATATTGAAAAAAGATTAAGCAAGATCGAGAGACATTTTGATCATATCTTAGAAGTGATAGTAACTTTAAGCGTAGAGAAAAATAGGCAAATTGTTGAAGTAACCTTACAGGCAAGCAGAGCTTTAATTAGAGCAGAAGAAGAAACAGATGATATGTATACTTCCATAGATAAAGTGGCAGATAAATTAGAAAGACAGATAAAGAAATATAAAGAAAAATATTTTCAGAAACCTCACTCCGGCACAGAAAAAATAGTATTAGCTAACAAAGAGATTGATGTTGAAGATAGCGAGCCGGATAAGATTGCCAAAATTGTAAAGACTAAAAGATTTGCTATTAAACCGATGTCAGTAGAAGAAGCGGCAATGCAGATGGATTTATTGGGACACAATTTTTTTGTTTTTGCAAATGATAATACCAATAAAGTTAATGTTCTGTATAAAAGAAGAGACGGGAATTTCGGGCTGATTGAGCCGGAATTTTAAGGAGGAATCTATGGAGAAAAATAAATTAAATACATTTCGTAATTTTATAATTCCCCGGCGTTTTAATTACGAGGTAGGGGACATAGAAAAATCGTTAAAAGATCTAAGCGATATTCTATTTGCAAAAATAGTATTATCAGAAGATGGGGATATAAAAGAAATTCATATAATTACTAAAGATTCTTCCAACCCCAAAGGAATTACCCGGGATATTGAATCGTTTTTATTAGCTAAATATAATATTCAAGTAGATTATAGGAAAATTAGTATAGCACAAGTAAAGGATAAAGACATAAAAGATGAGCAAATAAAGGAAGAAGAATCAGAATCTTCTTTAAGACCTAAATTCTCTGATATTAAAGTGGGAGCTATCGGTAATCAGTTTGAAGTTTGTGTAAAATTAGAAAGTAATGGAAAAATATACGAAGGTAAGGTATCTGGAAAAAATTGG
>CAZXYB010000067.1:0-6127 GCA_964644855.1 uncultured Atribacterota bacterium
CTGAAATACCTCTCGGCCCGGTCAGGCAGTACAGTTACTACACGATTTTTTCCATTATCTACATGAAGGGCGGCAAAGACATTAGCCCCCGATGAAGTTCCCACCAACAGCCCCTCTTCTCTGGAGAGTTGTCGGGTTGTTTCAATGGCTTCTTCATCAGTAACAGTAAATACCATATCTACCATTTTCACATCCAGGACAGCGGGAATAAATCCGTCACCGATTCCCTGAATCTGATGGAGACCCGGTTCCTGGCCTAATAAGGCAGAACTGTTTTTGGGCTCTACTGCTATAATTTTTACTTTAGGATTCTTTTCTTTGAGAAATTTCCCAATTCCTTGAAGGGTTCCTCCACTTCCTACTCCAGCCACAAAGACATCTATTTTCCCCTTCATTTCCTTCCAGACTTCAGGGCCAATCTGTTGATAGTGAACCTCCGGATTATGGGGGTTTACAAACTGGTCGGCCACAAAATACTTTTCCGGTTTTGCGTTGGTAATTTCTCTCATCTTTTTTATACTCTCAGACAGGCTTCCTTTAGCCGAGGTAAAGATAATCTCTCCCCCAAAAGCTTGAATTATTTTCTTCCGTTCTTCACTCATATTTTCCGGCATCACACAGATTACCTGGTAGCCCTTCTGCACTCCCACTAAAGTTAAACCAATTCCTGTATTCCCGGAAGTTGCCTCAATAATGGTCATCCCCGGTTTTAGCTTTCCTTCTTTTTCCGCCATTTCAATGATATGTTTAGCTACTCTATCTTTAATGCTCCCTCCGGGATTCAAATGTTCGGCTTTCACAAATACATTTCCCGAAGACATCTTTTTTAATTGAATTAAAGGAATGTTTCCTATTGCGTCCAGAACGGAATTTACCAGCATAAAAATAAACCTCCATGAGTTAGTACAAAAAATTATATCGTAATAATAAACATTTAATTTTCTATAAATGATTTCTTAACTAAGAATTATAACAAGATTAGTCAGGGTTTACAAAAAAAATAATGATTTAAAAAGAACCCTTGCTCTCAATTATTTCTTTTAACCTCTTTTCAATAGTACCATCTGGAAGGACATAATCAGGGGATACATAACCCTCTTCCTCAAACTTTTTCTTTCTGATACAACCATTCCCCCCATTATAACAGTAGTTCTCAATCCATTTCTTATCTAACAAACCTTTATCGTAAGCTCTCTTCATCCCGGAAGTTTGATCATACCACCGACATATATTACCCATTATTATTCACCTTTCTTTTTTGTAAAATTTTAGTTTACTGATTTTTTTCTTCTCTAACTATTCAAAATACAATATTATTTTTATTTAACCAGTAAAAACATTTACCTATTTCTTTTACTAAAATATTTTTTTATCATTCTTTTTTGATTTATATATGGGATAAAAACGTGTCAGAAAATTATCATCTGCCACGGTTATGAGTTTTTAAGTGGTTTTATACTGTAACATTTTTATCGATAAATGTAAATCTGCAGTTTTTGACATTAAATGTGTCTAATTTTTTCTTCTTTAATAGAGTCTTGCCTTAAAACTATTTTAAGACATAAATCTGTAAGAGGAATGATTTGCTATTTTATCTACCAATAGCTATAATACCATTTGTATAGTCTAATATAATCGAATTATTTAAAAAGTAGAAAGGATATTAAAAATGAAAATACCACAAAAAATCCAAGAAATCATTAACCAGGACAAAGCATTCGCTTTTGGTACTGCCACATTAGACGGAATTCCTAATATAAATATGATTGGTATTAAAAAAATCAAAGATGATGAAACAATTTTGATAGCAGATAACTACTTTAATAAGACACTTGCCAATCTTCAAAAAAATGTTAAAGCAACTATCTTAACCAAAAGAGCAGAAGATAAACTCTGGTACCAGCTTAAAGGAACCTGCAAATATGTCAATGAAGGTCAGGAATATGAAGAATTCAAACAATGGGTAAAATCGATTGAAGAGACACTTCCCGCAAAAGGAATGGTTGTCTTTAAAGCAAAGGAAATTTATAACTGCATTCCAGGTCCGAATGCGGGAAAACCTATCGAAAGTTAGAAAAAGAAAAATCACTAATTTTCAATTGAAAAATATATTAAATCCTTCTTTTTTATATCCTTTTTAATAATAATTATAAAATCAAATTTTTATTATTGACAATGTATAGTAAAGGGTGGGGTAAGTGCCTTACCAATTATATAATTAGTTATTTTTTACTGTGAGTGTATTAGGAAGTAAACCATCAGCTCCATATCCTTGAATGAAAAAAGTTTCTGCATATAGGGTAATCTGAATTTCACCAGGGGCATCAGCAATCTCCGGAAACCATTCTGCTGTGTTCATAGCAACTTCATTATAAGGATTCTGTAAACCGGCACTTTGGGCGAGTTCTACAGCTTCATAAAGATTAATATCTTTATCGGCAAGTGCTGCCTGTAATAAACTTTGGATGGTTTCAGCATTAGCTTGAACTATAGTGTCTTTTGCCTTTTCCTGAAAAACGGTGTTTTCTGTCTTTCCTTGCTGGTTTCCGGTATAGAATCTTAATCCTATTAAAGCAGATAGTGCGATGATAGAGGCTACTATTAATAATGCAATTAAAGTAAAGCCTTTTTTATTTTTCATTGGCTGCTCCTCTTCAATTCTTTTTCACATCCATTTTTTTCTTTTAAAATAAATGACCATAACAATTCCTATAATTAACATCCCTAACAAAACTACAGGATAACCCCAAACCCATTTAATTTCCGGCATATTTCGAAAATTCATTCCATAAATACCAGTTATGAAGGTCAGGGGAATAAATATGGTGGCAATAATAGTTAACATTTTCATAATTTCATTCATTCCATTGCTTACACTGGAAAGATAAATATCAAGCATTCCTGAAATTATGTCCCTTAAAGTTTCTACAGTATCTATAACCTGAATTGTATGGTCGTATACATCCCTAAGATAAACATTTGTAGATTCAAGTATAAGAGAAGATTCTCCCCTTTGTAGAATGCTAATTACTTCCCTTAAGGGCCAAACAGATTTACGTAAAAAGATTAAATCTCTTCTTAATTTATGAATTACCCGTAAATTAACTGGTTTTGGTCGACTAATTACTTTATCTTCTAAATTCTCTATTTTTTCTCCTAATTTTTCAATTATTATAAAATAGTTATCAACTACTGCATCCATTAAGGCATAAACAAGGTAATCTGCTCCTGCTTTTCTCATTCGTCCAATATTATTTCTAATCCTCTCCCGAATAGAATTAAAAACATCTCCTTCTCTTTCCTGAAAAGAAATAACGTAATTCTTCCCCAGAATCAAACTTACTTGCTCAACTTTCATTTCATTATCATTTTTATCATAGTAAAGCATCTTTAAAATAATAAAAATATAATTTACAAAATCTTTTATTTTAGGTCGTTGATCAGTATCTACAATATCTTCCAGGATAAGAGGATGTAAATTAAAACATTTTCCAATTTCTTCTATAACTTTCATCTTGTGTACCCCATTTATATTTATCCAGGTTACAGTAGATTTGTCTTTATAAGAGAGACACTCTTCAACGGATTTTGCTTCTTTCTCTTGAAATTTCGCTTCGCAATAGTCCACGATAGTAATTTTTACCTTTTCATCTCTCTTATTTCCGATATGCACTATGCTTCCCGGAGGAAGCCCTACCTTTTTCAACTTTTTCTTAACCAGTTTAGGCAATATAATTCACCTCGTTTTAATTTATATAAATATAATACCTAATAAATAATTTACAATATTAGTCCGCGGACTCAATTAAGATTACTTATTCTAATGGTAATTCTGATTCTTCACTCTTAATTTCCTCTCCTGATTTAATTTCAGTTTCTTCCCTTGTTTTGCTTTCACTCTCTCTTTGAAGGCTGCTCTCTAATTCTTGAATCTTCTTCTTTTGACTGGAAATTATCTTTCTTCTCTTTATCATCGAAGGCACTGAGACCAATAAACTCATTATAATGCCCAAAGCAAGAGTAATCAAAAGCACCAGCGCTAATGAGCTTTCAAATTTCCAGGTTAAGAAACTTACCGCTATTGAAATTGCATTCTGAAGTGCAAAGACAACAGCCAGAATAGCCACAATAATAGCCATAATCAATTGTAGCTGCATATAAATCACGCTCCTTTCTTGTATTTTGTTTAATTTTAAATTACTAATATTATACCACTTTAATATAGTAGTTTAATATGGCAATTTAATCGGAAGTAACATGGGCACTTTCTTTTTGTATTCCTCGTATGCCGATCCGAACCTTTGTGTCAAAAGTTTTTCTTCATATTGTGAGATCGTATAGTAAAATACTATAATTATAAACCATCTATCTCCTCCCAAGAAAACAACTTTACAGTCATTATAGGAGTATATTTAAAAAAGTAATATTATAGTTATATACTTTATATAATATTAAAAATCCTTCTTTTTTAATAATATTTATTTAAAAAAACCTGACAGAGGACAATTGTCCCATGTCAGGTTTTATCTAGAACCGTCTGTTATACTTAAACGGGAACAGGGGACGGTTCTCTGTTCCCGTTTCTCCCCTTTCACACTTTAGGTAAATCCTTTAAGGCTTCTTCAATTTTTTCCTGAGGATAGGCATAATCTTTTAATTTTCCGGCAAAGTAAGCTTCATAAGCAGCCATATCCACATGACCATGTCCACTATGAGCCAACAGTATTGTTTTTGATTCTCCGGATTCTCTGCATTTAATTGCTTCATCAATGGTAGCCCTGATAGCATGATTTGTTTCCGGGGCACTGATAATTCCTTCATTTCTAGCAAAGGTTACCCCTGCTTTAAAAGTACCCAATTGATGTTCTGCCCGTGCTTCAACTAATCCCAGATTAAGTAAATGACAGATGATCGGAGCCATTCCGTGATATCTTAAACCGCCAGCATGAACCGGTGGGGGAATAAAACCATGACCCAGAGTATACATCTTCATTAAAGGTGTAAGCCCGGCTACATCACCATAATCATAACCAAAAGGACCCCTGGTTAAAGTAGGACAGCTTGCCGGTTCAACATTTATTATTCTTAAATCAGGTTTTCGCCCTTCGATCTTATCTTTTACAAATGGTAAGAAAAGACCGGCAAAGTTTGACCCGCCTCCCACACAACCAATAATAATATCAGGATACTCACCAATCTGTTCCATGACCTTCTTAGCCTCTAATCCAATAATAGTCTGATGTAGCAAAACATGATTCAATACACTTCCTAATGAATAATGGGTATCATCACGACCGACCGCTTCTTCTACTGCTTCACTGATAGCCAGACCAAGACTACCTGGACAATCAGGGTCTTTAGCTAACATATCCCTTCCGGCTTGCGTTTCAGTAGAAGGACTGGGAATACATTTTCCTCCCCAGGTCTCCATCATTACTCGACGATAAGGTTTTTGCATGTAACTAATCTTGACCATATATACTTTAATTTCCAGGTCAAAACAGGCGCCGGCAAAAGATAAAGCACTACCCCATTGCCCTGCTCCCGTTTCAGTAGTTATCCGATTAATTCCCTCTTTTTTATTATAGTAAGCCTGGGCAACTGCCGTATTGGGTTTATGACTCCCGGGAGGACTGGTACCTTCATATTTATAGTAAATTTTAGCGGGAGTATCCAGTGCTTTCTCCAATCTCCGGGCTCTAAAAAGGGTAGTTGGTCTCCATATCCGATAAATATCCTGCACTTCTTCGGGAATTTCAATATACCTCTCGGCACTCATTTCCTGTTCTATTAAAGCCATAGGAAATAAAGGTGCAAGGTCATCGGGTTTTATAGGTTTGCCTGTTGCCGGATGCAAAGGAGGTGGGAGCGGCTCTGGCAAATCGGCTAAAATATTATACCAGGATGTGGGCATTTCTTTTTCATCAAGGGTAAATTTAACTCTTTTCATTTTTTTATTCTCCTTTCAAATTTAAAAAATTTAATTTTAACTAAATTATCTTTTTTGCTTTTTTATAAATATATCTTGCCCCCTGGGGGGCCAATTACACAATAAAAATCTAAACATACCTAACCTCCTCTTTCTTTGTATCTCGTATCTCGTGAATCTTATCTCGCGCAAACTAGC
>CAZXYB010000068.1:0-6082 GCA_964644855.1 uncultured Atribacterota bacterium
TTTCACTCTTAAACTATCCGCTCTACGCTAAACGCTATCCGCTAGTATATAATATATTTTTTCCAGTTTATATCATCTCTATCAGGAAAATCCTTGCGATAATGTGCCCCTCTACTTTCTTTCCTCTTCAGGGCGGACTTAGTTAATAAATCTGCCAAGGTAAGCATATTAGCTAATTCAAATTCTTCCACTGATTTTAATTCCGATAATAATAAAAATTTCCATTGATTGATTTTTTGTTGAACTTCTATTAAATCTGAAGAATTACGAATAATTCCTACTTTATCCCACATAAGTTTTTGTAGATTTTCTTTTATTTGAATAACGTTTAATTCTTTATTTTTATTTCGAGGAAAGTTATAAGAGATATTTAATTCTTTATATTTTTTTATGGAAGAACTATTCATTTTTTCTTTAATTTTTTGGGCAATTCTATTACCAAAGACCAATCCTTCCAGGAGTGAATTACTGGCTAAACGATTTGCTCCATGGACACCCGTATTCGAGCATTCTCCGCAAGCATAAAAATTAGTTAAATTAGTTTGCCCCCAGGTATCAGTTTTTACACCCCCCATAGTATAATGGGCAACAGGGGCTACAGGAATGTATTGTTTTTCCGGGTTTATACCAATCTCAATACAATTTTTATATATAGTAGGAAATCGTTCGGAAAATTTATATTTTATTTTAGTAGCATCTAAACAAACATAATTACTTTTAGTTTTTTTTATCTGGTCTTTAATGGC
Source organism: uncultured Atribacterota bacterium (assembly GCA_964644855.1). GTDB lineage: Bacteria > Atribacterota > Phoenicimicrobiia > Phoenicimicrobiales > Phoenicimicrobiaceae > Sediminicultor. Next base: position 747 of record CAZXYB010000068.1, read on the forward strand.
TCGAGCAACTATATCTCTGGGAGCTAATTCAGCCAGTGGGTGATAAGAGCGCATAAATGATTCGCCATTAATATTTTTTAAAATAGCCCCTTCGCCGCGAACTGCTTCGGAAATAAGAAATTTGGGATTTCCCTCGTGGTAGAGGGCGGTAGGATGGAATTGAATAAATTCTAAATTAGCGATTTTTGCTCCTCCTCGATAAGCTAAGGCAATTCCATCTCCGGTAACAACCTTAGGGTTAGTAGTATTACCGAAGAGCTGTCCTGTCCCTCCGCTGGCTAAAATAGTCGATTTTGCTAAATATGCAATAATCTCTTTAGTCTTATTATCCATAGTTAATAGACCATAGCAATTATTGTGGTCTGTTAAAATATCCAATACAAAGGTATTTTCTTTAATTATAATTTTGTTTTCTTTAATAACTTTTTTGGAAAGAGACCTTTCGACTTCGGCACCAGTGGCATCTCCTTTTGCATGTAAGATTCTGGGTATTTGGTGAGCTGCTTCTAAAGTAGGTTTATATTTACCTTCAATTTTATCAAATTTAGTTCCCCATTTTATTAATTCCTCAACACATTTTGGGCCTTCAGTAACTAAGACTTCTACTGCTTTAGGATCACAAAAATTTGCTCCAGCTTTTAAAGTATCTTCCATATGTAAGCGAGGAGAATCATTACTTCCCAGGGCTACTGCTATACCTCCTTGAGCATATTCTGTGCTACTTTCTTTTAAATTACTTTTGGTAAGAAGAATAACTTCTCCTTTATCGCAAATTTTAAGCGAAGTATATAAGCCAGCGATGCCAGAACCAACTACAAGAAAATCCGTATAAATTTTTTTAATTTGTGATAGGTTAAAGTTAATTAAATATCGTGGAAACATTTATAAAATAATCCTTTCATTTTTAAACTATACACTAATTCTCTTAAACAGATAACTAGCTAACCATGCAAGCGACTAACTAGGTAATTTTTATCATTCGATTTAGTGCTTTTAAAGATTTTTTTCTTATACCCTCCGGGATTGTAATTTGGGGTTTTAAATTTTGTAAAGAATAGAGAACTTTTTCTAAGGTGATAAGTTTCATATCTCTACAGATCATTTTTTTAGAGGCTGGGAAAAAATTTTTATCTGGGTTATTCTTTTTTAAAGGATGAAATATTCCCAGTTCTGTACCAATGATATATTCCTTAACTGGATTATTACCGACAAATTCAATAATTCCTCTGGTACTGCCGATATAGTCAGCCAGATTACATACCTCCGGGCGGCATTCAGGGTGTACTAAAAGTAAAGCATGGGGATGAAGTTTTTTAGCTTTGATTACATCCTCTCTGGTTAAAAGATGATGAGTGGGGCAGAAACCTTGCCAGGGTATGATTTTTCGTTTTGATTTCTTTGCAGTAAAGTCAGCTAAATTCATATCGGGAAGAAATAAAATATCTTTTTCTGGAGGAATTGACTGAGCAATTTTAACAGCATTAGCAGAAGTGCAACAGTAATCGCTTAAAGATTTTACAGTTGCTGATGAATTCACATAAGAAACCACTACTGCCTCAGGTAGTTCCTTTATTTTGTTTTTTACTTTTTCAGCTGGTGCCGTATCAGCCAGAGGGCATCCAGCTTTAATTTCTGGAAGTAGAACAATTTTTTCTGGAGAGAGAATAGATGCAGTTTCTGCCATAAAGCGAACTCCGCAAAATACAATTACTTTTGCAGTAGTCTGAGCAGCTTGCTGGCTAAGGAAAAGTGAATCACCTGTAAAATCGGCAATATCCTGTATTTCGCCAGGTTGATAAACATGAGCTAAAATTACTGCTTCTCTCTTTTTCTTCCAGGCTAATATATCTTTAACTAAATTTTTTTCTGGGGGGTTATCAGTTGTATTATTCATTTTTACTCCTAATTAATATATTATAGATTCTTAATAAACTATTTAGTTATTTATTATTTTACTCTAAGATATTTTCCATTATATCATAAAAAAAATTTTAGATATAAAATCTTTTTTATTGTAGTACATTTCACGAAAAAGTAAAGAAATTTTTTTTAGAACTATTTTTATAAAAAGAAAAAACTCATCTACTCTTTTGTTTACACCTTAGCGTAAATTTTAGTAGGGGTAGTTAGAGCGAAAGAAATCTAATTTTTCTATCTTTTTTTTCTCTATCTTAACTCGATACTCGATACTATATACTCGATACTGTTTATACCTTTCTTCTCGATTGATTGACAAGGATATTGAAGAGGGGTAATATTAATAAAAATAAAGTAGAGAGTTTAGCGGATAGGATATTAGTTACTCGATTACCCGGTTTGGCAGTTAAAATTAAAAGTTACGGGTTGCGAGTTACGGGGTTGGGTTTATTGAAAGAAGTAGGGGCGCATTGCATACGCCCAAGTATCGATTAAATGTTAAAGTAGTAAAGTGGAAAATATAGTAAGGAAGGTGTCTTGTTTGTAATACTATATACTAAACGCTACCTGCTATACGCTAATTTATACTAACGACTAATTCGAAAGGTGGAAAAATTATGGAAAAAGAAAGATTTTTAAATTTTGAAGGTTTAACCTTTGACGATATTTTATTAGTTCCCAAAAAATCAGCCATTCTCCCAAAGGAAGTTGACGTATCCACAAGATTTAGTAGAAATATCAATATAAACATTCCTTTAGTTAGTGCTGCTATGGATACAGTTACCGAATCCAGATTAGCCATTGCCATTGCTCGGGAAGGCGGTATTGGTATTATTCATAAAAATATGTCCATAGAAGAACAGGCTGAAGAAGTAGATAAGGTTAAGAGATCAGAAAGCGGAGTAATTGTAGAACCTATTTCTCTTTCACCAGAGAAAAGTGTGGGAGAAGCAATTGAGCTGATGGCAAAATATCATATTTCTGGAATTCCTATTGTAAACAAAGAAGAAAGATTAGTGGGAATTTTAACTAACCGGGATATTAGATTTTTAGAAGAAAAAGACAAAAGATTGAAAATAGTAGAAATAATGACTAAAGAAAATCTGATTACTGCCCCATTGGGCACTACCCTTGAAGAGGCTAAAAGAATATTGCATAAAAATAGAATTGAGAAATTGCCTATAATAAATAAAAATTTCATTTTGAAAGGACTTATTACTATAAAGGATATCGAAAAAGTTAAAAAATTTCCTAATGCCTGCAAGGATGTTAAGGGAAGGCTCAGGGTGGGTGCTGCCGTAGGTGTATCTCGAGATACAATGGAAAGAGTAGAAGCTTTAGTAAATGCCAAAGTTGATGTTATAGTAGTCGATACTGCCCACGGACATTCTACCCGGGTTATTGAAGTTATAAAAGAGATAAAACGGAATTTTGGTATAGAGTTAGTTGGAGGTAATGTAGCAACTTTTGAGGGAGCAGAAAGTTTGATAAAAGCCGGGATTGATGCTATAAAAGTGGGGATTGGACCAGGTTCTATCTGTACTACCAGAGTGGTTGCCGGTGTAGGAGTGCCCCAGGTCTCAGCAATTCAAGAATGCAAAAGGGCAGCCAAAAAATATCACATTCCTCTTATTGCCGATGGGGGCATAAAATACTCCGGTGATATAACAAAAGCTTTGGCAGTGGGTGCTGATTCGGCAATGATAGGGAGTCTGTTTGCCGGAACAGAAGAAAGTCCGGGAGAAGTAGTGCTTTACAAAGGGAGAAGCTATAAGGAGTATCGGGGAATGGGTTCAATCGGAGCAATGAAGAAAGGCAGTAAAGATAGATATTTTCAGGAAGAAGCAGAAGATGACAAATTGGTTCCCGAAGGGATTGAAGGAAGAGTTTCTTACAAAGGGCTACTTTCAGCTTGTGTGTATCAATTATTAGGTGGAGTACGATCGGGAATGGGTTATTGTGGAGTAAAAAACATTAAAGAATTGCAGGAAAAAACTAAATTTGTTCAAATTACCTCTGCTGGTTTAAGAGAAAGTCATCCCCACGATATAATTATTACAAAAGAGGCGCCTAATTACGGGATAGAATAAGGACAGGGTAGTTAATTTATTTTGGAGAATGGATTTATGGATAAGGAAGAATATAAAATTGATTTTGAGAAAGCTGAAAGTTATTTTAAGAAAGGTAATTTCAATCAAGCCATCAGAGAATTTGAAACGGTTTTAGGAAAATGGCCGGATGATCCCAGGTGCTATAACAAATTAGGAGTTTGTTATGCTAGTTTAAAAGATTTTGTTAAAGCAAAAGTCTATCTTGAAAAAGCCTTAACATTAGATTCGGAATATCCTGAACCCTGCAATAATTTAGGAAATATTTGCTTAGAAGAAAAAGAATATGAAAAGTCAATTGAGTTATATAAAAAAGCCTTGGAATTAAAACCTGATTACGCCGCTGTTCATAGTAATTTAGGTTTAGCCTACAAAAGAACAAAAAGAATTAACGAAGCTGTAAAACATTTTAAAATGGCAGCTGAAATTGATAGGAAAGCCCCTCTATCAGAAGTCAAGAAAATTAGGACGAAAACAAAAACCAAAAATAATATTATTATCTTTATATTAATTTTAGCAGGTTTGATTATTTTATGGTTTTTACTGAAAAAATAAATTTACCGAATACTGAATAATATCAATTTATATATCATGAAAGTAGGTGAAAGTAAATTTGACAGAGACTAATACGCATTTAATCAAAGCAAAACAGATACACCAGAAAGCGACAGTATTTGATGGACATTGCGATACTATTTTGGAGGTTATGAGCCGTAAAAGAACCTTAGGGAAAAAATCAACTACCGGTCACCTGGATATTCCCAGAATGAAAGAAGGAGGGGTTGATGTTCAGTTTTTTGCTGTTTTTATAGAAGATATTTATAAGCCGGATAGGTCATTAAAAAGAACCTTGCAACTAATTGATTGCTTTTATAAGGAAATAGAAAAAAACAAGAGTGATATATCATTAGTTACTAATTATAACCAAATAAAGGAAGTAAATAAAGCAGGAAAGATTGCCGCTATTCTCTCCATTGAAGGAGGAGAAGCCTTAGAAGGTGATTTAGGAGTATTGAGAGTATTGTATAGATTAGGAATCAGGCTCTTAACTCTCACCTGGAATCAAAGAAATCAGATTGCAGACGGGGTTGGTGAATCCCGAACCGGCAGTGGTTTAACCAAGTTTGGCTTAAAAGTTATAGACGAGATGAATGACTTGAGGATGTTAATTGATGTGTCTCACCTTTCAGAGACTGGTTTTTGGGATGTGATTAAAAGAAGTAAAGCGCCCATTGTTGCCTCTCATTCTAATTGTTATTCTTTATGTCCCCATCTTCGAAACTTAAAAGACGAGCAAATTAAAGCTTTAGC
>CAZXYB010000069.1:0-4617 GCA_964644855.1 uncultured Atribacterota bacterium
GGTAAATCAGCCGGAGCAATAGGAATTTTAGGCCCAACCAGGATGGATTATCCTAGAATGGTCTCCATTGCGGAATATATATCGGATAAATTAAGTGAGATATTATCCGAATTTTAGTATTCTTTCATAATGTTTATTCTCGGAGGATGACTGGTGTTTAATAAAAAGGACAAAAAGGAATTAAGAAAAAAAGCAAAATTAACGGATAGCAAAAAATATAAATCAATAACTAAAGAAGAAATAATTAGAAAATTAATAGAAAAAGAGGAAGCATTAAAAAACATAGAAGAGGAATTATTTAAAAACAAGAAATTAGTTCAAGAAAAAGATAATTTATGCAAAGAATATCTGAAACATTTGGAAAGATTACAAGCTGATTTTGATAATTACAAAAAGCGACAGGAGAAAAAACAGAAGGAATTTATTGAATTTGCTAACGAGAGACTTATAAATAATATTTTAACTGTATTAGATAATCTAGAAAGAGCTTTAGATTCTACTAAAAACGAAGAAAAGGCAAAAGCTATAAGAGAAGGGATCAATAATACCTTAAAAGAATTTCGTAATATTCTAGACAAAGAAGGGGTTAAACCTATGCAATCAATTGGACATAGATTTGATCCTTATAAACATGAAGCGGTAATGAGAGCAGAAACAGATAAATATTCTGAAGATACGGTTGCGGAAGAATTTCGAAAAGGTTACTATATAAAATCAAAAGTATTAAGGCCAGCAATGGTAAAAGTAGCAGTTTCGACTAAAGATAAAAAAGATACTGAGAAAAAATAATTTAAAATTAGTCGTTAGTGAATAGTGAATAGTCGTTAGTATAAATTAAAGATGCATGTTTTTAGTTTACTGTTCTTATTTTCCAGCTTAAGAGAAATTTAAAAAGTTAAAGCTAAAAGCGAAAAATTCTAAACCATTAAATAATAAGAAATTAAGAAAAGGAGAGATAATATCATGGGAAAAATAATTGGAATCGATTTAGGAACAACTAATTCTGTAGTCGCAGTTATAGAGGGAGGGAAACCTATTATTATAGAAAATACTGAAGGTGGCAGAACCACACCTTCTATAGTTGCATTTACTAAAAAGGGCGAAAGGTTAGTAGGCTTATTGGCCAAAAGACAAGCAGTTACTAATCCTGAAAATACCATATTTTCGGTTAAAAGACTTATTGGTAGAAGATACAGTGACGAAGAAGTGCAAAAAGCAAAGAAATATTTACCTTTTAAATTAATTCCCGGAGGACATACTGATGTTAAAATTGAAGCCAAGGGTAAAACTTACAGTCCGCAAGAAATATCAGCTATGATACTCCAAAAACTTAAGAAATCTGCTGAAGATCACATTGGAGAAAAAATTGATGACGCAGTCATTACTGTACCAGCGTATTTTAACGATAACCAAAGGGAAGCAACCAAGAATGCGGGAAAAATTGCAGGCTTAAATGTTTTAAGAATTGTAAATGAACCTACAGCAGCAGCCTTTGCTTACGGATTTGATAAGATAAAAAATGAAAAAGTTGCAGTTTTTGATCTCGGAGGAGGAACTTTTGATATATCCATTTTAGATATTGGCGAAGAGGGAGTTTACGAAGTTAAATCTACTAACGGAAATACCTTCCTGGGTGGTGATGATTTTGACCAAAAAGTAATACATTGGTTAATAGATGGTTTCAAAAAGGAAAATGGAATTGATTTAAAAAACGATCAAATGGCATTACAAAGATTAAAGGAAGCAGCAGAAAAAGCAAAATGTGAATTATCTTCCTCATTAGAGACTGAGATAAATTTACCTTTCATTACCGCTGATGCCAGCGGGCCAAAACATTTAAGCGTTACTCTAACCAGAGCAAAATTAGAACAACTCACCGATGATCTTATTAAGAGCACTATTGAGCCATGCAATATAGCACTTAAAGATGCTAAATTAAAAGCTGAAGATATTGATGAGGTAATATTGGTTGGAGGGCAGACCAGAATGCCCAAAGTACAGGAAACTGTAAAGAAAATATTTGGAAGAGAATCAAACAAGGGAGTTAATCCTGATGAGGTAGTGGCAATGGGAGCTGCGATTCAGGCTGGTATTTTAGGAGGCGAAGTAAAGAAGGACATTTTATTACTGGATGTTACCCCCCTATCTTTAGGTATAGAAACTTTAGGCGGAGTAGCTACTCGCTTAATTGAAAGAAATAGTACTATTCCTACTTCTAAGAGCCAGATATTTTCGACTGCTGCTGATAATCAATCAGCTGTTGATATAAATGTATTGCAAGGTGAAAGGTCCATGGCTAAAAATGATACCAGTTTAGGAAGATTTCAGTTGATTGGTATACCACCGGCACCGAGAGGAATTCCCCAAATAGAAGTAACGTTTGATATCGATAGAAACGGTATTATTAATGTTAAAGCAAAAGATTTAGGAACTAAAAAAGAACAAAAAATAACCATTACTGCGTCAAGCGGGTTAAGTGATGAAGAAATAGATAAAAAAGTAAAAGAAGCGGAGCAATATGCCGAAGATGACAAAAAATTAAAAGAAAAGGTAGAATTTAGAAATCAGGCGGATACTCTGATTTATAGTGTAGAAAAAACTCTAAAAGAATCTGGAGATAAGGTTAGTGAAGAAGAAAAAAATGAAATAAATGAAAATATAAAAGATCTAAGGAAAGCCTTAGAAGAAGATAATGCAGAAAATATTAAAGCTGGTATCGAAAAATTAACTACTTCTTCGCATAAACTTGCTGAAGAGATTTATAAAAAAGCATCAGCAGAAACGAAACAACAGGAAACAGCTAAAGAAGGTCAAGGGAGCAAGCAACCTGAAACTGAAGAAAAGAAAGATGAAGAAAAAGTAGTTGATGCTGATTATGAAGTTGAAAAAGACGAAGACAAAAAGGAATAGCGTACAGCGTGGAGCGTATAGCGTACAGAAATATAGTATCGAGTATATAGTGAAGATTGTTACCCGCTTAGCCAGTTTGCCGGTTACCCGGTTAAGAAAATAAGAATTCAGAAGGCAGAATAAAAAACAGAAATATTATTACGATCGATCGTAGGGAGCGTGGTAATCTCGCTGAGATTACTTCGATCGTTTCGCTCCCTTTCAATAACATAAGAGGAATGTAGGGGCAGACCTTGTGTCTGCCCCTAATGAGTAATATGTGATAAGTAATTTAGATAGGCTCGATGAATTGAGCCCGTTTGTTTCTTGGTGGGAGAATTTAATTTCAAAGTAGTTAACTGGATAACTGGCAAAACAGGGTAACTGGATAACTAATGTACGATATACGAAATACTATATACGAAGAAAGAGGAGAATGTTAATTGACAAAGAGAGACTACTATGAAACTTTGGGAGTAAAAAAAGATTCTACTCCTGCGGAAATTAAAAAGGCTTATAGAAAGCTTGCCCTTAAATATCACCCCGATAGAAATTCATCTGATAGCAATGCTGAAAATAAATTTAAAGAGATCAATGAAGCCTATCAGGTACTTAGCAACCCGGAAAAGAAGGCTAGATACGATCAATTTGGTTCAGCCGAAGGTATGGGAGGATTTGATTTTCAAGGAGGAGGGGCTTCTGACTTCGGTGATTTTGGTAATATTTTTGATTCATTTTTTGGTACAAGAACTAGAAGAGGTGAAAGAGGAACACGTTCCCAAAGGGGAGCTAATTTAAGATATAATTTAGAAATAAGCTTCGAAGATGCTGCCTTTGGCAAAGAAACTAAAATTGAAGTTCCTAGCTGGGAAACTTGTCCAATATGTAAGGGAAGCGGGGCTAAACCCGGGACATCCCCACAGACCTGTCCTGATTGCCATGGTACTGGTGAAATTAGAAGCAAACAAAATACAATGTTTGGTCAATTCGTTAATGTACAAACTTGCCCCCGGTGTGCAGGTGAAGGAAAAATAATAAAGGATGTATGTACAAATTGTAGAGGTACAGGGAAAGTAAAGAAAAATAGAGTAGTAAAAATAAAAATACCTGCCGGTGTAGATAGCGGTCATCGATTAAGAATATCTGGAATGGGAGAACCGGGAGAAAGAGGTGGCCCTTCTGGTGATTTATATATTGTTTTATACGTAAAACCTCATAAAATATTTAAACGTACAGGGGTTGATATTAGTTGCACCCATTCAATTAGTTTTGTAAAGGCCGCATTGGGTGGAACAACTACTGTTCCTACATTGGAAGAAAAGGTAAACCTAAAAATACCCGCTGGTACCCAGCCCAATACTATTTTTAAACTAAGAGGAAAAGGGGTATATAAAATTGGAACTAACCAACGAGGGAATCAATACATTAAAATTACAGTGGATATTCCCAAAAAAATGAATGATAAACAAAAAATATTACTATTAGAATTTGCAAAATTAAGTGGTGAAAATATAGAAAAATTAGAAGAAAAAGGTATTTTTGCAAAAATAAAAAATGCCTTTGGATAAAACAGTAATAAGTAACAAGTAATAAGTAATGAGATTAAATTTATAAAATTATAAAAGCAAGTACTTATTACATTTTACTTATCACATCTTACACATTATTTCACTTGAATTTACCTCTACGTTATTATGCTATACTTGTCTCCACTCATTACTCATTACT
>CAZXYB010000069.1:4717-6056 GCA_964644855.1 uncultured Atribacterota bacterium
CTATACCAAATAAGGAGGAGTATTTATCACTAAAAAAGTTGCTCTAAAAACACTTGGATGCAAAGTAAACCAATACGAAACAGAAAGCATCATCAGTATTTTACAAGAAAAAGGATTTCAAATAGTCGATTTTAAACAAAATGCTGACATATACATAATAAATACCTGTACTGTCACCCAGGAAGCAGATAGAAAATCTAAGCAGATGATAAGAAAAGCTATTCGTCAAAATAGAAAATCAAAAATAATTGTAACCGGCTGCTATGCACAATCTGATTATGAAGACCTACAAAAGATAGAAGGGATCAGTCTGATAGCTGGGAATGGGGAAAAAAACGATATTTTACAACAATTAGAAAAAATAGATTCCCATAATCCGGTTATTAGAGTAAAACCTGCAAAATATCTAAAAAAATATGATAGTAATCTAAAAAATAAATCTAGCATCTTACACACCCGTGCCTGGATAAAAATACAAGAAGGCTGCAATAGATTCTGTACTTATTGTAAAATTCCATACGTTAGAGGCCCTGCTCGAAGTAGATCCGTAGAAGATGTATTAGAAGAAGTTTCCCATTTAAGTATTAATGGGGTTAAAGAAGTGGTTCTTACAGGAATTAATTTGGGCACATACGGCAGAGATATAGATAAAGGAAAAACAAATTTAGCAAAATTAATTTATCTGATTAGTAATATTAAGGAAATAAAAAGAATTCGTTTAAGTTCAATAGAATTAATAGATATCGATGCTGAATTATTAGATGTTTTTAAAAACTGTTCTAAGTTTTGTCATCATCTTCATATTCCTCTGCAAAGTGGTGACAACAAAATTCTTAATCTCATGAATCGTCCTTATGATACCTCGATTTTTTACCAAAGGATATCCTTGATTAAAAGAACGATACCTGAAATAGCCATAACTACTGATATTATGGTTGGTTTTCCTAATGAAGATAGTAAAAGTTTGAATAGGACCATTAATTTTGCCCGAAAAATATGCTTTGCAAAAATACACATTTTCAAATATTCTGATCGTAAAGAATGTGTGGCAGCTTTAATGCCCAATAAAGTCGATAATAGAACCAAAAAAGAGAGAAGTAAAAAGTTGCAAGACCTGTCTAAAGGATTATTTTATGATTTTCAAAAAAAATACCTTAATTCAGTCACTGAAGTTTTGGTCGAGGACGAGATAAAAGACGAAGAAGGAAAAATATATTCCCGCGGTATCACCTCCAATTATATTAAAATAATAATTCCGGATTTTACCGGCAAAAAAGGTGAAATGGTTAGTGTCAAATTAAACCAAATCTCTTCTAATTACATAGTCTCCTCAGTACAA
>CAZXYB010000070.1:0-6055 GCA_964644855.1 uncultured Atribacterota bacterium
TAATTAGTTAATGAAATAATATAAAAGGAATAGGAAAAAGAATAATATAAATAGGTTCTCCGGAGGATTTTATATTTTTTTTCAATTTTACAACGTCCTATAATATATCTTATGTAAAGTAATATAGATTTTATTATATTTCCTTCATTTTTTCTGTTTTCTTAACTATTATAAGAAGATTTTTATTATGTTAATATTTTCTATCAAAGTTTAGCAGGTCAAATGAAAAGCTGCGACAACATTTTTCTTTTGGTAAAGCGTATTGTATTCATCACAAGCATCTTTTGTTTTTTTAATGATGACTTCAATATTATTTGTTTCTAAATAATTAATTAATTCTAAGGGTACTTTCAGTAAGCCATAATACCCGGTTCCGATAATTAGTGTTTCAGGTTTATTCTCCAAGATTTTCTTTATATCTTCAATGCGAAGATTGTGGCTTTCTCTTCGCCACCATTTATCATCGATACTTTTTTTATAAATAATAATATCGGAATTATATTCTTTACTATTAATTATTATTTTTCCAAAATTATATGATTCTATCATTTTATTTTTATTCCTTTGGGTATAAATGTAAGCGAAATTAATTGATATATGTTATTTTTGGACGATTATAGAAGCATAACCAACCACTTGATCATACATGCCCGTAATATCTCCTGAAGTAGCGTATTTTAGCAGTTCAGCCTTTTTTGCACCTAGTATTTCGCATATATTGAGCATTACAGTAATTGGACCAGGACCACACATACTTAAATTTTGTTGATAAATCATATCGTATAGTCTTTTGGAATCAAAATTAAGTATGGCATTTATTGCCTGTTTATCAGCGTTTTCGGCATATTCTTGTGGTTCATAGTGGGTAAAATCTGAGCTGGCAATTATTAAAATGTTTTTATCGGCTACGGAAGAACAAATAGATTCGGCAATTTCGATATCAGTATTAATATCCTGGCGAGTCATGCAAATTGGTACAAATTTAATATTTTTGCCGAAAATATACTGAACAAAAGGTAATTGGACTTCTATAGAATGTTCATACTGATGAGCTTTTGGATCATTTCTAATTATTTTAGAGTTTTTTAATATTTTTTCTGCAATATCTGTATCAATTTCCAATTCCCCTAAAGGTGTTTTCCATTTTCCTTCCACCATAATAGAAACATCTTCCCCGAAGCCGCGATGATTAGGGCCTAATATAATTATGGTGTCTGGTTTACCACCTAAGGCAATTTTATAAAAGCCGTTAGCCGCAACAGGACCTGAATACATATAACCCGCATGTGGACTAATCAAGCCAACGATTTTCCTTTCCCCCTTAATAATTGTTGAGGGTAGTTTACCTGGTCCTATTTTATGTAAAAAACAATTCTCAATCTGTATATTCAAAGATTTTGTATCAGCGTCGTAAAAACTACCGGCAACGGTAGGTTTTCTAATTTCCGGCTTTTTCATAAGATCCCCTCCCCTACTTTTGTATATAAAGGACTTTCATTCATTAAGTATTAATATCTATCACCTTTAGAATGTTGGCTACTTTTTTTCTTCTTTTTAATTTTTGGTAATAATATTATAAAAAATATTATTGCAATTAAGGATAAAAAACCTACTCTAAAATAAGTTGAATAAAATAAATATTTAGAATAAGATAAATAATATCTTTTTTTAGCTGAAGGATAATTGGGATTTAAATCCAAGACTTCCTTAAATTTTTTGGATGCATCTTTAAAGAGCAAATTATTTTCATAATCTACAGCTAAATTAAATTGGGAATCAATAATTTTTAATTCTATTTTCTGATCCTCAGGATGGTCTTTTTGAAGATAGTTATAAGCTTCGATAGCTTCTTCCCATTGTTTATTTTCATAAAAAGCAGTAGCAATTCCTTCGCGAGCATTGATATTTAAAGGATCTATGGAAATAACCTGTTCATATTCTTCTATTGCTTTCTCCCAATTCTTTTCTTCGCTATATTTATCGCCCAAATTACTGTGAATAACTATTTGGGATACGCAAAATTTTACAATTCTATTATTTCCGGCATCGGCAACATAAATATAATCCCTGTCATCTATAACCATTCCTTCAGGGTAATTTAAACTAATTCTATCTAATTCATTACCAAATTCTAATTCGAAATTATTATCTTTATCATATTTTACTACTTTGCCGTTTTTGTAATCAGTGATATATATATTATTTTTTGAATCAAGAGCAATATATCTTGTGCCATTAAACTGACCAAGCTCGCTTCCGCTTTCTCCAAATTTTCTTAAAAATATGCCTTCTTTGCTAAATACCTGTACCTGGTCATGGAAAGTGTCGGCAATATACATATTTCCTTCCTCATCAAAAGCAATTCCTCTTGGGTAATAAAATTCACCGTCTCCCATACCTTCTTTTCCAAATTGTTTGATATACTCGAAAGTAGGAGAAAATATTTGTATTCTGCTATTTCCTGTATCTACAATATAAATATTATCATCTTTATCTATGGCAATACCTCTTGGATCAGAAAATTCACCCGGGCCATTACCTTCTTTCCCGGTCATCTGTAAGGATTTACCTTCCGGTGATATTTTATGGATTCTATTGTTAAATTGTTCTACTATGATTATATTTCCCTGACTATCCAGAGCCAAGCCTACCGGTCCATCAAGTTTTAACGCATCCTCCCCTTCTCCTTCCGGAATTACCTTTAGTAATCTTCCATCAGAGTTGAATTTTTGTATACGGTCATTTTCCCAATCAGATACATATAAATTATTATCTTTATCGAGTGTCAGGCAAACCGGATAATTAAATTCACCAGGTCTGTTACCATATTCACCAAAAGTTCGAATAGTAAGATAATTAGTCTCCGCTATGGCGTTAACAGACAAAAAAGCTAATAGTAGTGTTAAAATAAATATAAAATATTTTTTCATAATACCACCTTTTTTTCTATTTATAGTTTTATTATACAACAACATTGATTATTTAAGTAGTCGTTGTAGATAATTCCTTTATTTTTTTACCTAATAAGTCTAATTCTTCCATTTGGCATATTTTATCTCTGTATTTTAGTTTGTTTAAATATTGGAGGGCGCCATATTTGACAGTTATTTTATGTCTAAATAAAATAGGAAATTTTATGTTCCGGGGATATATCTTATGAGTGCCACTAATTCCCACTGGTAAGATGGGAACTCCCGTTTTCATGGCAATTTTTATTGTACCTAATTTTAATTCTTGTAGTTCTCCATTCGATGAACGTCTACCCTCCGGAAATATACCTAATACTTTTTCTTCTCGCAAAATATTTATGGCTTTTTTAAAAGCAAGCATATCAACCTTTCCCCTATCTATCGGAAGTGCATTCATGTTTTTAAGCAAAAAACTAATAAAATTATTTTTAAAAACTTCTTTTTTGGTAAGAAAATATATTTTTCTATTGAATGAAGCAGTTAAAACAGCTGGGTCTAAATAGCTTACATGATTTGAAGCAATGATCAAACCTCCGCTTTGGGGAAGGTTTTCAATTCCTATTATTTCCATTCGCCAAAATATTTTTAGTATTAACCAACAAATAGCCTTTACTACATAATAGAACATAAAATTTATCCTAACTTTACTTATATAATAATTTACCAATTAGTTAATCTGTCTATTTCCCAACTAAATTAGTCGTTAGTGAAAAAAACAGCGTATAACGTTTAGCGTATAGTGTATACATTTGGTTAGATGGTTAAAATCATTACTAACCAGGTAACCAATTCTTAACGAGATACGGATTTATTCTGTCTTCTTCTTTCCTACCTCTACGCTCTACGCTGTACGCTAGTTTGCACGAGACACGATATGAGATAAGAATTTATTCCCAGGGAAAAAGCAAGGGATACAATAAATGGTTGGTGTGCCCGAGAGGACTTGAACCTCCAATCTACGGCTCCGGAGGCCGCCGCTCTATCCAATTAAGCCACGGGCACACATATAATCTATCTACCATAACTTAGCCTATCAGCTAAACTTTTGGGTAATCCGGCATTAATTATTTTATCTTGGGTTAGATGAATCGGGTAGGAAACGCGATAAATATTAACAATTCCGTATTTCAGGTCATAAATTCCATAGCTTGCCTTTGGATTACCGTCACGGGGTTGACCAACACTCCCACAATTAATAATATACCTTTTATTCTTGCTAATTTTAATACGCCCGCCATTTCTATAATTTATATAATCTATTTGATTATTATTTTCATCAAGAGAAAAACATCCTGCTAAATGGGAATGACCTACAAAACATATTTTAAAATTAAATTTACTGAAGATTAAACTTGCGGTATTTTTATCTAAAATGTATTCTAATATTGGGTCTTGAGGACTGCCATGAACTGCAAAGACTTTATTTTTAAGTTCAATCTTTTTGTTCAGGCTTAATAAAAAATTAATGTTATCTTTTTTTAATTGGCGAGAAGTCCATAATATTGCAGCCCTCGCAGCGTAATTAAAATAATTTATATTTACTTTTCCCACAACTGCAAAATCGTGGTTTCCTCCAACACATTTACAGTTTAAATCTTTTACCTTTTCAATGCAATAATTGGGATCAGCACCATAACCGACAATATCTCCCAAACAAATAAATTCATCAACACTTTTAATGTTTTTTAAAACACTATTTATTGCTTCAGAATTACTATGAATATCAGAAAGTATTCCAATCTTCATTATCATCCTTTTAAAATAAATTTATAGATTAAATAGAGCGTTTTTTTAATAAAATTACAATGACTTGGGATTGCTTCCCCTGCTTTCGCTGGGGCAGGCTTACTTCACTCCACGCAATGACAGAATAATTTGATATAAATAAAAAAACGGTGTATTTGTAATTTACGCCGTTTTTTATGCTCTTATAATTTCCTTAATTCTCATAATTGCCGAAGTGCTTGATCTGGCCATTTCGTCTAATTTCATAGTAATAAATTTTATTGTTTCTTCCAAATCCGGAATTATTACATATTCTAATGCATTAACCCTTCGCCTGGTTTTTTCAATCTCATTAGCCAAAAGAGTTATGGATTTGTCTAATTCAGCTACTTTTAACATTAAAGGCAATATTTCATGATATTTTTTTAAAGCACTGTCCAACTCGGCAGTGGTATCAACCAGCCCATAAGAATAATATCTTCCTTCGCATTTGAGTTTGTATTGAGGAACATTTACACTCATTACGTTCTTGAAAGAAACTTCTGCCTTACCTTTTGCTTTAGGAAACATTAGGGTTTCTTCTAAAGCCAACTTGCTCATCAAAGAAGAGGTGTTAGAAAAAATAGCATAACATTTCAGAAGCTTTTCTTCTAATTCCTCCCTGGCCATGTTACTTTCTTTTGCTAAACGAACAAATACTTGAATTAGTGCATCTCTCTTATCTTTTAAGAGTTTATATCCCCGCTTGGCGACAATTAATCTCTTTTTTAATCTTATTAACTCCATTCGATTTGGATTAACCTTTAACAGCATTGATATTTTTATCCTCCCTGGTTATATCCGTTGGTAAATATTTTTCTATAAATTCATCTTTTATTCTTTTTAATTCTACTTTCGGAATAATTGTTAATAGCTTCCATCCAATATTTAAACTTTCTTCAATAGTTCTATTTTCATCTTCTCCTTGCTTAACAAAATATTCCTCAAATTCATCTGAGAGTTTAACGTATTTTTTATCTATCTCTGTTAAGGCAGCATCTCCCATAATAACTGCTAATTCTTTAGCTTCCTTACCTCTTGCATAGGAAGCAAAAAGTTGATTCATAACATTTGCATGGTCTTCGCGTGTCTTATTTAACCCAATTCCTTTATCTTTTAAACGAGACAAAGAAGGTAATACGTTAATAGGAGGATAAATCCCTTTATGGTGCAATTCTCTTGATAAAATAATCTGCCCTTCTGTAATATAACCGGTTAAATCTGGTATGGGATGAGTTTTATCATCTTCTGGCATGGTTAATATCGGTATCATAGTTATTGAGCCTTTTTTATCTTTTATTCTTCCGGCTCTCTCGTATAGA
>CAZXYB010000071.1:0-3978 GCA_964644855.1 uncultured Atribacterota bacterium
TGTTTTAAAAGAAGAAGAGGATAAAAAAATTGCCGAAGAACGACTTCGACAGATGTTTATGGAAGATTGGGAAAAAATGAGTGATGAGGAAAAAGAACAAACAGGCGACCCGGGAGTGTTCCTTGAAGCTCAGCTTCAGGGCTTATTGTCTCCCTGGCTTAAATTTTTCTTGACTTATGATCCTAAACCAACCTTGAGTAAGGTAAAATGTCCGGTACTGGCTATAAATGGAGAGAAAGATTTACAGGTTCCTCCCAAAGAGAATCTAAGTGCTATCGAAGAAGCCCTCAAAGCCGGGGGAAACCAGAATTATACTATTAAAGAATTACCCGGCCTTAATCATCTTTTTCAAACTGCTCAAATTGGGGTGCCTTCTGAATATGTAAAGATTGAAGAAACAATTTCACCGGTGGCTTTAAAAATAATAGGCGATTGGATTTTAAAACAAACTGGAACAAAATAAGATAAATAATGGGGTAGATTATTTTGTTTTATATTATTGTCAAATTTATTTTTTTAATTTTTTTTAAATTTTTCTTTAGGCTTAAAATAAGCGGTCAAAAAAATATACCCCAGGATGGCCCATTTATTATCGTAGCCAATCATTCGAGTGTGTTAGACCCGGTTATTCTGGGAGTATCGGTTAAACCTAAAGTGATTTTTATAGCTGCTGCTTATCTTTTTGAAATACATTGGCTTGGTTATTTATTACGGAAGGCTAATTCTATCTCGATTCATAGAGAAAACTATGCAGAAAATATTGAGTCTATAAAACAAGCTTTAAAAATATTACAGAAAGGCGGAGTTTTGGGAATTTTTCCTGAAGGAGGAGTTGACCGTCAAAAAAATAATTTACCCATTAAAGCCGGAGCCGCCTTTTTAGCTACCAGCGTAGGTATTCCCATTGTTCCTATAAGAATTAAGGGAGCAGATAAAGCTTTACCGAGAGGAGCAAAATTTTTCAGAAGCTTAAACAAAATTAAAGTGGAAATTAAGAAACCGATTTTCTGTTCAAGACATACTAACAAAAATAAAGAAATTGTTGAAAGAGTGGTAGAATCTTTTACAAAAGAGATATATTAAAATGGGGTTGAAAAAATATGGTTCTAAGAGTATTAATAATGATTTTTTTTATTATTGTTGCTGTTGGAGATGTTTTTGCTGTAAAGTATGATAAAACAAAATTAAGATATTTTACTAAAACATTATTGATTCCTTTGCTTACCCTTTTTTATATAATAAGTTTAGCTAACCCAAACGGATTTATTTTATCTGCTTTAATTTGCTGCTTTTTGGGAGATTTTTTCTTATTGTGGTCTCAGAAAAAGACTTTTTTTATAGCCGGATTGCTTTCTTTTCTCGCAGGACATATTTTTTACACTATAGCCTTTCTGCAAACTACTTATTTTTTATCCGGTATTCCTAAATGGTTTTATTTTTCTTTGCTTCCCTATATCTGGTATGGAATATTTATTCTAAAAAAACTCAATCCTTATCTTCACTCTATGAAGGTACCGGTAATTGTTTATCTAAATGTTATTCTTATAATGAGTTTTGCTAGTTTTAGCCGGATTTGGGCATTAAAAGGATTATCATTCTGGTTACCTTTTGTAGGTTCAATTTTCTTTATAGCTTCTGATTCATTGTTAGCTTTTCGTAATTTTAAAGTTAAGTTATCAAGAGGCTGGGTATCTATAATGATAACCTATGTTCTCGCTCAATTGCTAATTATTTTTGGTTTTTTATGTGTATAAACTTTAGGGGTCAGGTCTCCAAATTTGACATAACATATTCCTAAATAAAATAGCTGTACATGTTATGTCAAATGTGGAGACCTGACCCCTAAAGAAAAACGTAAAATTTTACATATATTTTTCAAAATAAAGAGGATTTTTTAGATTTTTATCGAATTCTTTTATTAAGGGAGGGAAAATTATGTCAAAACATATTGGAATAGTCGGATGTAGTGCAGAAGGTGCAGCTCTATGTTATCGAACAATCTGTAAAGAAGGAACAAGTTTATTGGGAAAACACGCTCATCCGGAGGTTACTATGCATACTTTCCCCTTAAGCGAATATATGCGGTATATCGAAAAAGGGGATTGGGAAGGAGTTGCAGATTTAATGTTGTCTTCAGTATCTAAACTGGCAAAAGTAGGAGCAGATTTTGCTATATGTCCTGATAACACCATACACCAGGCCTTCGATTTAGTGGTCAAAGAATCACGAATTCCCTGGCTTCATATTGCACAGGAAGTTGCCACTGAAGCAAAACAAAAAGATTATAAATGTCTGGGAATTTTAGGCACACGGTATTTAATGGAAGGCCCGGTCTATCCTGCCAAAATTACTGCGACTGGTATTAAATATATGATACCCGAAGTAAAAGATAGAGAGAGAATCAATAAGATAATTTTTGATGAGTTAGTTAATGCCCTCTTTACTTCAGAAGCGCTTACTTATTTTAAGGGAATTATCGATGAATTAAAAAACAAAGGATGTGACGCGGTTGTTCTTGGCTGTACCGAAATACCGCTGTTAGTAAATCAAGAGAATTCATCTTTACCTATACTTGATTCTACCAGACTCCTGGCAAGAGCTGCTTTAAAAGAAGCAACAAGGTAGAATCTTTATCAAGGAGGAAAGTAAGATAATGTATAAAAGTGGTTTAAAGGGGAAAAAAGAAATTTTGAATATGCAAAGAATTATCTTTGCGGTTGTTTTATTTATCTTATTAATTGTGATAGCCAGTATTCTTCTATTGCTCTGGTGGCCGGGGAAACCATCATTAGCGGAAATAACTAATTCCTGGGTTGCCTTGATAATGGTGTATCTGGTTCTAATTATATTATTATTCGATAAACCTATTTATAAGTTCTTTGAAGAATTTATTTCCGCTAAAAAATCAGAGCAACATGATTCTCAACAGTCAAGACAAGAACAATTTCTCGGTTCAGTTTCAGACATTAATATCGGTGATTTAACCCACTATTACGATTCCAAACAGGATAATATATTAAACAAAGAAATTCAAGATACAGACTCTGCTGTTTTAAGAGAAGAAGAGATGGTTAGATATATTCGGAAACTGCAAAAAGAAAATATCAAATGGCGATTTTTTTATGCTGATATTTATCTGGTCTTGTACGCAAAATATGTCTTATTCTGGATTCATAAATCTAAATCGGTAAACCGAGAAGAATTTGATAAGATATGGCAGCCTAAAATATCTAATCCAGAAGAACGGGAGGCAATATTAGACGTCCTCCTTGATTTTGAATTTATTCGGGAAGAGGAAGTGGATACTTTTGCTATTACTGAATTAGGCTCAGCTTACGTAAATTATCTGAAAGAAATGGACAGGCAAATAGGAGATCAAAGTAGTAATCAGTAGGGAATGGGTTTAAAAATCAAGAGGTATAATTAATTATAAGTTAAAAGTTTAAAGGTTATTAAAAGGGGTGTCTTAGTGAAAATATCAATAGGCGTAATAACTAAAGATTTTTATTCTTTAGAGCCCATAGATGAGTTTTTAGAAAATGCTTCAAAACATAATCATAAAATTTACAGTGTAGTAATTGTTTATTCGCATAGCTGCAATTTTCAGTTAATAAAAAGCTTAAGAGAAAAAATAAAAGTTTTTCTGGTAAAGATAAATGATGCTCCGGAGATAAAACAGCAGTTAATAAAGATGGGCCTGCCCAAAGAAAATATAGAAATTTTACTCGATTGTCCTGCCCTAAAAAAGTGGGGAAAAGTACCTTATGGCTTAAACAGAAATTATGCCCTAATCGAGGCTTTATTAAGCGGTTCAGAAGTATTAGTTTTTATTGATACTGACGTCTATCCCAGGGTATTGGTAAAAGAAGGCGATGAAGCGAAAGAAAAAGAGATAGATTTTATCGGAAGACACTTAGAATATCTAAAGAAAGAAGAAGTAATCGTTACCACCAGTGATTACTCCGGCTATTACATTAT
>CAZXYB010000071.1:4078-5807 GCA_964644855.1 uncultured Atribacterota bacterium
GAATACAAAAATACTATGAGAGCCTGGAATAATTTTATTGCAAAATTAGACAAATAGGGAGGGTAAAAAATGAGAATATTAATAATTAATCACTTCCCTCTGGAGGGTTCGGGGAGCGGAGTTTACACTAAAAATTTAGCCAAAGAGCTTCGCGAAACCGGGCACAAGGTTAAAGTTATATTTCCGGAAAATCGAAAGGTACCTCCGGAAATTTTTGAAATGAGGCCGATAATGTTTAAGGGTGACAACACTAAAGATTATGAAATTAATTTTAATTTTCCCTGTTTTACCAGCCATCCCCGAAGCAATACTACTTTTTATCAATTAAATAAAAAACAGATTAGAGACTATATTGATATAATGGTTAGGGTTACCCAGGAAGAGGCAGATAAATTTAAGCCCGATATTATCCATGTCCAGCATCTCTGGATTACCCCTTATGCCGCTCAAAAGACCGGTCTTCCTTATGTAGCAACAGTACATGGTACAGACCTAAAAGGATTTAAGCAAGACAAAAGATATCATTCTTACGCCTTAAAGGGTGCTCAAAATGCTCGAAAGGTTATTACTATATCAAAGCAAGTAGACAGAGAAACCAAGGAGCTCTATCATATAAGCGACGAGAAAAGAAAAATTATCTATAATGGATACGATACTAAACTTTTCAAAGTAAACAATATTTCCCGAAAGGAAGTCTTAGAAAAGTTTGGTGTAAATGAAATACCAGATTATATTGTAACTTTTGCCGGGAAATTAGCCCATTTTAAAGGGGTAGACATATTATTAAAAGCTGCTAAAATATATGAAAGCCAGATGAATAAAAAAGTTATGACCTTAATTGCCGGTAATGGGGCATTGTATGAAGATTTAAAAAAACTTAGAGGCTTTTTAAAATTAAAGAGGGCTTTTTTCTTGGGTCATATAAATCAGGAACAGCTTGTTGATCTATTTAATATTGCTGATGTAAGTACTGTGCCTTCCCGGAGTGAACCTTTTGGATTGGTGGCTATAGAAGCACTTGCCTGTGGGACTCCGGTAGTAGGCACCAACCAGGGAGGACTGCCTGATTTTATCAATGAAGATATTGGTGCTCTGGTTGATGTGGATGATGATATTGCTCTGGCTGAAGCTATAATTAATGAACTGGTAAGACCTGATAAAAAGATTAGAAGAAAAAGGGCGTACGAATACGCGGTAAATAATTTTTCCTGGAAAAATACCATTAAAGAAGTAGAAAAAATATATAAGGAAGCAGTATTCTAACCAAGGGAAAATAAGTTTAATAAAAATTACTTACACAAAAATGAAGGAGAAAGGAAATTATGCGAACTGTAGTAGTTATCCCTACTTATTGGGGGCGGAAAAAAGAGATGGGTTTTAAAGACGGAGATATTGTATATGACCATGCTACCCCCATTGATGAGGGAGGAACCTTAGGTCGGGCTCTGGAAAGTATGAAGATATTAAAAAAGAAAGATTTTAAATTAGTTATATTAATTTGCCCAACCAATAAGGAAATAGAGCGGGAAGCAGAAGAAAAAGCAAGAAAGATAATTAAGGGGGTAAAACTAGATGTAGAAACCTATTTATTTACCCGAAAGACTTTAAAGAAGATGAAGAAATTCGGCAGAAATTCCAAATTAAAAGAGAATGTACTTTCTTTGCTAAGCTTACAGGGTTATGCCAATGTCAGGAATATGTGTATATTCTCTTCCCATATACTTAATTC
>CAZXYB010000072.1:0-5694 GCA_964644855.1 uncultured Atribacterota bacterium
CTCCTGATTCCTGTATTCTTAATTCTTCTTTTCTCTTTTTTTCTTCTTGGCTATTCACTATTCACTAACGACTAACGACTATTAATTTTCCTTCTTTAATACTTCCAATCTTTCCTTGGCTTTCCCCACATACGGGCTCTGAGGAAATTTTGAAATTAAGTCTTGATAATCAGAAATAGCCTTTTCTTTATTTTTTAACATTTCCCAGCAAATAGCCATGGTATAGAAAACATCATCACCGTATTCCAGACCGGAATAATCTTTTAAATATCTTTCTCCCGCCTTGATGGCCTTTTCATATTCATCTTTTTTAAAATAGGAAAGGCACAGACCATACAAAGCCTCTGACATATATGGGCTATCAGGATATTCTCTTACCAGTATTTCTAAATTGATAATATTATCCATCCAGTCCTCTTCCTGTAAATATATCTGGCTTAGTAGATAGATAGCTTCTGCCCTAAAACTATTCTTACTGTAAGAATTTACAAACTTTCCCAGTTCTGCCTTAGCCATATCCTTATTCCCTGAAAGAAAATAATTCTTAGCAACTCTAAATTGCGCTTCTTCAGCAAATTTACTATCAGGATAAATACTTATGAGTTTTTTGAATTCCTCAATCGAGGCATTATACTCTCTGTTCTCTAAATAAGTCCAGGCGATAGCATATTGGGCATTTGCTGCGAAATCCCCATCAGGATACATTTCGATAAGTTTTTCATATACTTCTCGGGCATTTTGATAGTCTTTAAGATTATACCATGATTCGCCCGCCATAAATTTTGCTTTTTGATTCAAATCTATATTTTCTTCATCTTTTTCCACTTTGTTAAAATATTCACCTGATTTTTTATAATCAGCTAACTGAAAATAACTCCACCCCATCCAGTAATAGCTTTCTGAGAGCAAGGGAGATTGAGGGAATAATTGAATAATTTTATCAAATTCCCCAATTGCTTCTTTATAACTCTTTTGATTATAATAATAATTTCCTAATCTAAAATATGCCTCCTGAGAAAAATTACTCCGGGGGTATTTTCCTCTTAATTCTTCAAATGCTGCAATTTCTCCTTCTTGATCTCCTAATTCCTTAGAGGCCTTCCCCCTTAAATAAAGTGCTTCATCAGTGGATGCTTTCTCTAATTCCGTTAAAGCTAATTTAAACTTTTTTAAATCATACAAATCCTTACCCAGCTCAAAATGGGCTGACTTAATAAATTCACTTTGCGGATATTTCTCTATAAATTTTTGAAATTCTAAAATTGCCTTTTCTTTATCACCTTGCCGAGAATAAGCTAAACCTAAATCAAAAGCGATTTTTTCTAATATAGAATCTTCCACTTCAAGTTGGTTTATGCTCTCCAGGCTTTCAATAGCTTTGCTATATTCTTGTAAATTAAGCCAGCAGCGAGCCAGTAAATATTGAGCCTCTTCTTTTCTCACATCTTTTATTTCTGTTTCTGAGATTAAATCCTCTAATTTTACTATTGCTTCTTCATATTTATTTTCTTTAAATAAACTTAAAGCCTCATAATATTTTACTTCGGAAGCCAATTCAAATCCTGGGAAGGAAAATAATAAATTATAAAATACTTCTTCCGCTTCTGCATATTTTTCGGATCTTAAGTAAGCCTGACCCAACAAGAAATATACCTCCTCCAACTCTTTCCCCTGATATTCGGAATATTTCTCCAAAAATTCCCGGTATACTTTTATTGTCCCCTGGTAATTTTTTACCTGAAAATAGGATTTACCTAACTTGTGCATGGCTTGTAAAGCTAAATCACTATTGGGAAAATCATTTAATAATTTCAAAAACCTCTCGGCTGCTTCCTCATATTCTTCTAAAAGATAATAACACCACCCGCTGCCCCAGAGGGCATCATCGGTATATTCGTTTATCTCCGAATCGGTTACTACTCTCTCATACTCTACCTGAGCAAATTTATACTCTTCCTGCTGAAAATAACACTCGGCAAACAAATAACGGGCTTGGGGATAATCACTCTTTATATCCAGGGCTTTTTTTAGTTCTTCAATTGCCACGATATAATCTTTTAAGGAATAAAATTCATAGCCTAACTTATAATGTTCTTCGGCTTTTTCTTCCACACCACCGGTCTTTAATTGGGTCGCTTTTTCTCTTTCTTCACGGTATTCATCCATCTGATTAAGCTGATAATATGAGCGGGAAAGGAATTGACGGGCTTCTTCAAATTCAGGATTATAATCTAAAGATCTATTAAATTCTTCGATGGCTTTATCATATTCACCTTTCAAATAATAATCATAACCGGTATTAAAATACTTTAAAGTCTCTCTTCCGTATTTTTTCTCTTCCAGACAATTATTTAAAAAATGCTTGGCTGTATTATCAAAAGAATCTAACTTGATAACTTCTTCCCATTGAGAAATAGAATTATCCAAATCCCCTATCTTGTAATAGCTTAAGGCCAAATAGTAATGAGGTTCCTTAAAGTCAGAATTTGCCAAAATAGATGATTTAAAATAATTTACCGCTTCTTCAAAATTGCCACTTTTATAGGACAGGTAACCTCTTTCGTAATTTTCATAGGCTTTCCGACCATATTTTTGGGCTTGTTCATTTTTTTTAATAAACCAGGAAATTTCTTTATTCTGGGGATCTATCCTTAAAACTTCTTCACACTCATCAAGAGAAAGACCTATTTCTCCTATAGCATAATAAATCTGAACCAAATAAAGATGTGCTTCTAACATATCCGGATTATATTCTATAGAAGAAATAAAGTAATTAATCGCCTGCTCATGCTCACCTTTAGAATAAAAGGCATATCCCAATCTAAAGTAAGCCTGGGAAGCTTTTTTATAAATATCTTTACTTTTCAATTGATTATCTTCTATCAATTGGATAAAACTATTTAAACTGTTTACCTCCCTAATAGTCCAATGGGTTCTGTTATAAATTTCCGCTAAAAGATAATAAGCTTCAGCATAATTAGGATCTACTGCTACTGCCCTTTCTCCGTATTCTATAGCCTCAGCCCATAACTTTTTACTGGGATAATCAACCCCCTCATATTCAACTATAGCTTTATCTACCAAATCAAGACATTGATAATAGTTACTCAGAGCTTCAAGGGAAGTGATAGAAGTTTTTTCCAGTCTATCTTTATCTTGAATTGATAATTCAACATTTAACTCTTTTAAGATAAATAAAACAACCTTTTCTTTTAGGCTAAAAATATCTGTATTTCCCACTACGAAGTCTCGAAAAGCGGTAATTTCCCCAGTGGAGTTATCGTACTTTTTAAGACTTAAAATTAAATTAGAGGGAGAAGAAAGATAAAAATCACCAAAAAATATAACCTCAGTACCTAAATTCTCACTAAACTGGGTTAATAGAGATTTATCTATCTCGGCAGAAGTGGGGGACAGTCCATATCTAGAGCGTAAGTCTTCTATATCTTGGCGAGGAGAACAGATAAGAGTATCAACTTGAGAAAGGCCATCTATTAGTATATCGGTCAAACCCTTACTTAACCAATCCCAGCCTGGCTGACCGGTACGATTATTAAAATATAAAATACTTATCTTTCTATCATCGGAGGCTTGAGCAATCTGTGTATTATAAAAAAAAGCAATCATTATTGCTAAAACAATAATGATATAAAAATATTTCAATGAAAACTTTTCTTTTAAAAGATAATTGGGTATTTTAGTCATTAATTCACCTTATCAAATTAAAAACTTAAAGCGAAAAACCATAATTCAAAACTCAAAAAACACAAAATTATATAATGATAAAAATTCTGTATATATTTTTATATTTTTTGTAGGGGTCGGATTTATCCGACCCGAAACGGGTTCGATGAATCGAACCCCTACATTTACATAGACAGGCGAGACGCCTGTCCTACGAGAAGGTTGGTAGATTGATTTTGTATTTTTTGTATTTGTATTTTTCCTTCCCGCATTTTCTGCCCGCACCTAAACGCTATACGCTATACGCTAATTTTACGCTAAACGCTAATTTATAAAATTATACCTTATTTAATTGAAAAAGTAAAAACGATTTCCTTGATTTTTACCTGGTCTCCTTCTTTAATTCCTTTTTTAATTAAAGCCTTCTCCAAACCCATTTTTTTTATAATTTTTTGGAAATAACTTATTGCTTCCCCACTATTAAAATTGGTCATCGCTACTATCCGTTCAATCTCTGCACCGGTAACCTCATAAATATCTCCCTTTTTATTAATTACAAATCGAGGGGTAAATTTGTAAACTGCTACCTTTTTGGGTAAAACCTCAGCAACCGTTTCTTTTTCTTTTAATTTTAATTCATCCAACAAAGAAGAAAGAGCATATATTAGTTTATTTAATCCTTCTCCGGTTAAAGCAGAAATGGGAAAAATTTGATAACCTTCCTTATTAAAAGTATCTTTAAGGTAAGTCATATTTTCTTTAACAGAAGTAAGGTCACATTTGTTTATGGCAATAATCTGCGGTTTCTTAGTCAGTTTTTCACTAAAACTATCTAATTCCTTGTTTATAGCCCTAAAACTATATAATGGGTCCTCTTTTTTTATCATAGAACCATCGATAACATGTAAGATTATCTTAGTTCTTTCAATATGTTTTAAAAACTTATCTCCCAAGCCAGTACCCTGATGGGCACCTTCGATAAGACCGGGAATATCTGCTGCAATAAAACTTTTTGCTTCATCCACGCTAACTACTCCTAAATTGGGGTTAAGGGTAGTAAAGGGATAATCGGCAATCTTGGGTTTAGCTGCTGAAATCCGAGAAACTAGAGTAGATTTTCCAGCATTAGGGTAGCCAACAAATCCTACATCGGCAATTATTTTTAGGCTTAAATATACTTTCTTTTCTTCTCCCGGTTCTCCTTTTTGGGCAAATCTGGGGCTCCTTCTAACAGAACTTTTAAAGCGAAAATTTCCCTTTCCACCCTGTCCTCCCCGGGCTACAATAATTTTTTGCTCATTTAATATTAAATCACCTAAAATTGTGGAGCTGTCCATATCTTCTACCACGGTTCCCAAAGGAACTTTTACAATTAAATCATCTCCACTTTTCCCTTTTTTATTGCTTCCCTGCCCGCTTTCTCCATTTTTTGCCCTTTGATGAGGGTGATTATAAAGGTTTATTAAGGTGCCAATTTTATCATCTGCTTCAATAATTATATCTCCACCTTTTCCTCCGTCTCCTCCGTTAGGACCACCTTTGGAAATAAATTTCTCCCTCCGGAAACTTACGGCTCCATTCCCTCCTCTTCCTGCTCTCACTTCTATTTTCACTTTATCCACAAACATACTCTTCTCCCGCCAAAACAAAAATTTTGTGTCAGACACTTTTTTTCATTTTTTATTACTTCACTTATTGATACTATGATACTAAAAAACCCTGAGTTTTACAAAAAAACTCAGGGTTAATTAATAAAATTATTCTCTTATTTTAAGATCTTTCAGCGTAAACGCAAACTCGCTTTCTATCTTTCCCTTTTCTTTCAAAAGTTACAAATCCTTCAATCAAAGCAAACAGGGTATCATCATTTCCTCTCCCCACATTTTCTCCGGGAAGAATTTTAGTTCCCCTCTGTCTTATTAAGATACTACCCGCTGTTACAAATTGCCCGGCAAATCGTTTTACTCCCAACCGCTTGGCATTACTATCTCTACCGTTCTTAATTGATCC
>CAZXYB010000073.1:0-5662 GCA_964644855.1 uncultured Atribacterota bacterium
TAATCTATAAACTCTTGCTTCATAAGGTTGTAGATATATTCTTTTGATATCTTCTTTTTCTTCAACATTATAATTACTAATTAGTAGCTCTTTTTCTTGGTAAATAATATTTTTTGGAAGATTAAAAGCTATTTGGCTGGAAAAGAAATTAAGAATAATTAGTAATCGCTCCTGATTAAGAGTGCGTAAATAACTATAAATATGTTCATCATCTTCTAAAATAAGTTGATAATCTCCATAGATCATAATTAAATTTTCTTTCCTAAGCCGGATTATTTTTTGGTAATAATGGAATATTGAATTTGAATCTTTTAAATTATGAGCAACGTTTATTTCTGGATAATTTGAGTTAACCTTAATCCAGGGTATACCGGTAGTAAAACCAGCACAAGGACTATCATCCCACTGCATGAGAGTACGGGCATTATCCCGACTTATTCGATAAATAGCTTCCATAATTTTTTCCTTAGGATGACCTTTTTTGGTCATTTCGCGGTAGAAATTTAGAGTTTCTATATCGCGATAGTTTTCTATATTATCGAAAGCAACATTCGTCATACCAACTTCTTCGCCCTGATAGAGATAAGGGGTTCCCGAAAGGGTATATAGTAAAGTAGCCAACATTTTAGCTGATTCCATCCGGTATTTCTTATCACTAGCAAATCGAGAAACCATACGAGGTTGATCATGGTTATTCATATAAAGACTATTCCAGCCCTTTTCCTTCGAACTTTCATACCATTTAGTAAATATTTTTTTAAGTTCAGTCAATTTCCATTCTTTGGGTTTCCATTTATTTATGGGGTCATGGTCAATTTCCATCAATTCGAAATTAAAGACCATATCAAGTTCATGCCTATCCCGGTTAACATATTTGGCTGCAATTTGAGGAGGAGTCCCGGGAGTTTCTCCTACAGTCATAATGTTGTATTTTGAAAGTACTTTTTTGTTCATCTCTTGCAGGTATTCGTGAATATGCGGACCATTTAAAAAATAAGGGCTGCCATCACCATATTTGTATCCTTCTATTATCTTTCCATCGGGTAAATTAGGGACTTTAGAGAATAGATTTACCGTATCCATCCGGAAACCATCGATTCCTTTATCTAACCACCATTTCATCATTTTATAAATTTCTTCTCTTACTCGGGGATTTTCCCAATTTAAGTCAGGCTGTTTTTTGGAAAAAAGATGTAAATAATATTCATCGGTAGTTTTATCATATTTCCACGCGGAACCGCCAAAAACGGAGCCCCAATTATTGGGAGGTGAACCGTTTTTACCCTTTCTCCAAATATAAAAATCTCTATAAAGATTATCTGAAGAAGAGCGGGATTCTATAAACCAGGGGTGTTCATCGGAGGTATGATTTACTACCAAATCCATAATTAATTTCATATCTCTTTTATGTGTTTCTCTTAAAAGATTTTCCATATCATTCATATCGCCAAACTCATCCATAATATCCTGATAATCACTGATATCATAGCCATTATCATCATTGGGCGATTTATAAACTGGGCATAACCAGATAATATTTACCCCTAAGTTTTTTAAATAATCTAATTTCTGAATAATTCCTGGTAGGTCTCCGATACCATCTCCATTACTATCCTTAAAACTTTTGGGATAGATTTGATATACTACCGCTTCTTTCCACCATTTTTGTTCCATTTCACACCCCTGTATTTTTTAAAAATAATTACTTGTGTTTTATGTAATAAATTTTAATCTTATAATAAATTATTATAAAACATTATTTTAAGTTTTTAAAGCTGAGTCAGAAAAAATATGATTTTCTATATCCCCTACCTAATTAAGCAAAAAACACAATAAACCAAAAAGATATATAGTGGGCTAGTTTCCCTTAATTTACTTTCTTTTTCCTTCTTAACGCAATATGAGATATGGCTTAACTCTAATTCTCGGTTTTTATTCTCCTATCTTCTTTTTCCTATGGTACTTTTCTTTGTTTTTACTCGATACTTGATACTATATACTCGATACTTTCTTTTGGGAATGTTGACAAAAATAGTCATAAATAATATAATTTTTTAGTAAAGTCAAATTAATTTAGGAGAAAGACCAATGAAATTATCTACTCGAGGAAGATATGCGCTTCGGGCGATGATAGATTTAGCCCAAATTCAATGCAATAATTCTAAACCGATTTCTTTAAGAGATATCTCCGTAAGACAAGAGATCTCTTTACAATATTTAGAGCAGTTATTTAATAAATTAAAGAAAGCTAATTTAGTAAAAAGCACCAGGGGAGCAGGTGGGGGGTATTTATTAGCTAGAGAAGCCGAGAAGATTAATGCCGGTGAAATAATTAGTGCAGTTGAGGGGCCGATAGTTTTAGTTGACTGTATTTTAGCAGATCAAAAAATTAAAAAAAATTCCCCAAAAAAATGTAAAAAAATAGAGGATTGTGCCATCAAGATATTATTAGAGGAGGTAGCTAAGAAGATAAATGAAAAGTTAGACTCTACTTCTTTGAAAGATTTATGTGCTATAACTCAAAAAATAGGAGAAAGACAAAAAGATGAAAGATAAAATAAAGGCAGTTGCTTTATTTTCTGGTGGCCTGGATAGTATTTTAGCAGTAAAACTTATTCAGGGACAAGGGATAGAAGTAAAAGGAGTTAATTTTAAAACTCCTTTTTTTGGTTTAGATAAGACCTTTTTAGCAGCGAAAAATATTGATATGAATTTAGAAATTTTAGATATAACTAAGGAACACTTGGAAATATTAAAAAAACCAAAACACGGGTATGGGAAGAACATGAATCCCTGTATAGATTGTCATACCTTTATGTTTAAAAAAGCCGGAGAATATATGTCTAAAATTGGCGCTTCTTTTATTATCAGCGGTGAAGTTTTAAGGGAAAGGCCAATGTCTCAAAACAGAAACAGTTTAAGTATAATTGAAAGAGAATCAGGATTTGAAGGTAGAATTCTTCGTCCATTATCTGCTTTACTATTGTCAGAGACCATTCCCGAAAAAGAGGGTTTGGTGGATAGAAGCAAATTACTAAATATTTCTGGCCGCTCAAGAAAAAGACAGATGGAATTAGCTCTTAAAATGGGGATAGAGGATTATCCTTCACCTGCCGGAGGTTGCAAGTTAACTGAGCCGGCTTTCTCTAAAAGGTTAAGAGATTTATTTACTCAAGATGTTTTTTCTTTAGAAGATATCGAGATGCTAAAATTAGGGCGACACTTTCGATTAAGTACAAATATTAAATTAGTAGTGGGGAGAAACAAAGAGGAGAATGAGAAGATAAAAGAATATTTTCAAGAAGGAGACTTCCTCTTTAAAGCAAAAAATTTAAAAGGCCCGGTTTCTTTGCTAAAAGGGGCCTGTCATGAAAACGAGGGTTTTATTAGTAAATCCTGTCAGATTACTGCCCGGTATTGTGATAGGAACGAAGAAGAAAATAAAGAAGTTTTTATCGATTATTATATAAAACTTAAAGGAATTGCAAAAACCAAAAAGGTTAAACCGTTGATAGAAGATGAATTGGAAATTCTAAGAATACAAGGATAAATGCTAAGTACAAAAAGGGAATGGATTACCATGACTAAAAATCTAAAAAAGAAAGTAGTAGTGGCAATGAGCGGAGGTGTGGACAGTTCATTAGCCGCTGCCCTGTTAAAAGAAGAAGGTTATGATGTTCTTGGCATCACTATCCATCATTATGATGGTAGCGAAAGTTTAGAATCAGCGGAACAGGCTGCTCAAAATCTTGAAATTCCCTGGCATGTTCTGGATTTTACAAAAGAATTTAAAAGTATGGTTATAAAATATTTCTGCGATGAATACCTCACAGGTCGAACCCCTAACCCTTGCGTAATCTGTAATTTAAAAATAAAATTTGGATTACTATTGGAAAAAGCGAAATCTTTAGGTGCGGATTATCTTGCTACCGGTCATTATGCCATTAATGAGTATGACCAAAAGAGCAAAAAGTTTTTACTTAAGAGGGGGGTAGATGAAAGTAAAGACCAATCTTATTTTCTTTATAGATTAAATCAGGATGTGTTACCTTATATTTTGTTTCCTCTGGGCAAATTTAAGAAAAAGCAAACTAGAGAATCGGCTAAAAAGTATGGATTAAAAAATTATAAAAAAGCAGAGAGCCAGGAAATTTGTTTTATCCAGGATGATAATTATAGAAATTTTTTGACTCAACATATTAAAGTTAGTGTCAAACCCGGTAAGTTTAAAGATAAAAAAGGAAACATATTGGGAGAACATCAAGGTATTCCTTTTTATACAATTGGACAGAGAAAAGGATTAGGAGCATCTTTGAATAAGCGTATGTATGTAATTAAAATAAATTCTCGCCAAAATGTGATTACTCTAGGTGATGATAAAGACCTTTATAGGGATAAATTATTAGTAAAAGATTTAAGTTTTATTTCTGGCGATAAACTTTCAAATTCTATAAAGGCAGAGGTAAAGATAAGATATAATAGTAAAAAATCCCCGGCAATTATTTCTCCTTATGCTGAAGAAAGCGTCCTAATTAGTTTTGAAAAACCGCAAAGAGCGGTTACTCCAGGACAATCAGCAGTATTTTACCAGGGAGATGTAGTTGTAGGAGGGGGAATGATAGAAGAATAGACAAATTAGTCGGTAGTGTATCGTATCGAGTATTGCGTGAAGAAGATCAGAATTCAAGTATGGAAACACGACACGCAGTGCCTCTACACTGACAGATATTAATTCTTTAACCCCTAATTAACTAACCAGCAAGTAATTTAATTTGTAGTATGTGATAAGTAACCTGTAGTAAGTACTTATTTTTATAATTTCAGAAATTTAATCTTATTACTCATTACATATTACTCATCACCGTATCCTCTACGCTAATCTTCGAGAAACGCTTTCCTAGTAAAAAAATCCCAAGAACGGTAATATTGTAAATCCATTCATTTATTTTTTAAAAAAAGTTGATAGTGAAAAAAAGTTGTGTTATACTACGTGTATACAAAAATGTATACAGGAGGTTTTTTGGGATGCAGTTTATTCGAATTGGGGAAAAAGTAATATCTAAAGAAAAATTAAATAGGGAAATTAATAAAATTTTGGAATTAAGAACTAAAGGAGTGACGCAAGAAGGAGTAGCCCGCAAATTAGGAGTTGAAAGAACTTTTGTCTCCAGATTAGAAAGTTTAGGGGAAATAAGGAAAGGTAAGAAGATTGCCTTAATTGGTTTTCCTGTTAAGAACAAAGAAGAGCTAACTCTCTTAGCAGAAAAGTTAGGGATTGAGTATGTCTTACTTTTGACCCAAAAAGAACGTTTTGAATTTATTGAGAAAAAAGGGAAAAACGAATTATTTAATGAAGTTATGGAAATAATTGTCAACTTGGCAGATTTTGATTTAATTATCTTCTTGGGCTCAGATATGAGAGTACCTGTAGTAGAGAAAATATTTAGTGTTCAGGTGATTGGCATAATTATCGGTCATTCGCCTATAAAAGAGAGTAAACATGTTAATCCTGAAGAGATAATAGAAATAGTAAAACAAGTTAAAGGTTAATTATAATTCTAAAGAAGAGAGAGGGTTTAAAAATGAAAAAAGTTTTAGGAGTTAGCCTGGGTTCTTCAACGAGAGACCATAAGGTGCAAATAGAAATATTAGGTGAAAAGGT
>CAZXYB010000074.1:0-5630 GCA_964644855.1 uncultured Atribacterota bacterium
AAGTTCCTATCTTCATATTGATTACTGTAATGAATAAATTCTTTTAATGCTTTTTCTATATCTGAGGAAAACATCTCCAGTATCTCTTTTATCTCAGGCACTTCTGTATAAGGATTTAATATGTCCATATAATTACGGTAACTACTCCATTTATATTTTTCCTTTTTGGTGATACCCGCTTTCTCGGGATTATGATGGACATATCTTATTGCCGAGAGTAAATAAGGATCATCTTCGATGGTTTCACTTTTATATCTGTCTTGGAAGAGGTGGCCTATCCTTTTATATTTATGATTAAAATAGTAGGCATAACTGGTGGCTATCTTTTTGATGATTTGGGATATGGTCTCTTTTTGTTCTTTGATAACCAGGTGTAGGTGATTATCCATCAGACAATAGGCATATAATTTAAAAGCCTTATTTGCTTTCTTTTTAAAAACGGTCTTGATGAATTTTTCCTTATCTTCTTCATCAATCAATATATCTTTTCTTTCATTGCCCCGGAGCATGATGTGATATATTCCTGTTTTACTGTATTTTCTGGGATATTTGGGCACTTGATCACCTCTTGAGGTCATCTTATACCTTGGGGGGGGGTAATGTTGTTAAGAGAACCGCCCCTATGACACCTAAATTCTATTCTCCCCTATTCGTTTTGATGGAATCTTATACTCTTAAATATTCTGTCAACCCGTTCTTTACCTGCTCGAGTCAAGATAATTTTTTCACCTTCTTTGATTAACAACTTTTTATCCAATAATGGTTTAATTAAATCATTATATTTTTCTACAAAATCAATTCCCGCGCCTATCTTGAATTTAAACTCACTTAAAATAGGAATATAATTGGCTTGATAAGTTTCTTCCAATGAAGCAATTATTTCGTCTTTAGATGTTAAATGATCTTTTTTCATGGAATACAATATCCATATCCTAAAAGATTCTATTTTGCTAAGATTCCAATGTTTTTCGAAAGGTATTTCATATTTAGAAAAATCAGTTTCCTCTCCTCTTATCGAAGCGAGTGCTTCCTTTGATAATTCAATACCATCTATTAAAATTCTAATGGCAATAAATGCACCAATTAAAGCATCTATAAAATGTATTCCAAAAATTGAAAAAATTGCTCCGACAATAACGGTTGCAGCAACATATATATGATTTTTGGAATCAATGGATTGCGAGATGAGAGATAAACTGCCATTTCTCTTTCCCACAAAACGCTGATAAAAAAATAGAATAACAGCAAATACCAGGGCTATCCCTTCCGATACAATAACCAGGTAGGGCAGGGTTACTGGCGAAATACTGCCCGAAACAAATTGGAAAATCTTACTGACTGATTCATATCCAACACTCACGGCAGTAACAAACATCAAGAAAATAATAATCAGTGTCCCCAAAAATTCTTTCTTGAACTTTATTCCGATCCATACAACGACTGCAGAAACCGTATCTATGGCTGCATCAGCCCCATCAGCAAGTAAAGCCACGCTGCCGCTTAAAAAACCAGCTACCAGTTTTATAATCGCTAATAATAAATCAATTTTAATGGTGTTTTTTGCAGCTGCCGTGGGGTGTAATAAATTTTTTTCTAACCGACTGGCAGACTTTTCTATATGTTTAGTCATTTCTATCGCATCTTCTTTTCCTGTTTCACTCAGCTCATATTTTTCCTCTTTATTCAATTTTATTTTATTTTTTTTAATTAAATCTTCACATTCAACTCTAACATCGAAATCCTCTTTTGTTCTCTGCTTACGTTTTCCATAATGATAGTCTTCGTTTAACCATAATTTATTGGGTATGATAGCATATCCCAAAAGCATAAATTGATTTACAAGTACGGTTAATCTTTTCTCTAATTCACTGAAATCTAACGGTCCTTCTCTTAACAAAGTCATCAAGATAAATTTATAAGTATCGCCATGTGGTTTTTTTCTATTCCGCATTTTTCACCTCCGGTTAAATGGAGTAGAAACTTTTCAATTTTCTTGTCAAGGGGACGGTTCTTCTGACACTCTTCTTACCTTCTCCCAATTTACTCCGATTAGAATAGCTATCTTTCTTTTGGATAAGTTCGATCTTTTGGTTAATTGTCGGATCAAATCTTCTTTTTGTTTCATATGTTCTCTTCTTTTCAAATCCACTTTTTTCAAGTTTCTTGACTTTAGATATCCCTTGATATATTCGTTAACATTTTTTTCATCTATTTCAGGTTTTATGGTTTCCTTCATCTCCAGGAAGTTCGTATCTTCATATTGATTACTGTAATGAATAAATTCTTTTAATGCTTTTTCTATAAGACAAGGGGACGTTTCGTTTGTCATATTTTATAATATATCTATCTTGTTTTAGCTTCACTAAAGTTAAAAAGAATTGATCTTGTTCAACTTTCTATATCTTAATACTAATACGATAAAAGGTTTATAGTACCCTTCTTTTTTGTAAAAAATGCTTCAAGACAAAAAATTTAAAAGAAAAGGGGGAATAAGAAGAGATCGGAAAAAAGGTTGTGCTATGGTAGCGCAATATTACCAGATAAATGGGATTAATTTATATTTTACCTTATTAGAATATTTTAAATATCCATCTAACTCATTTTTTAGTGTTCTATCTTCCAAAGATGTCCGAATAATGAACAGGATTGTGGTTATCCCAGACATTGATAAAGCATATAGAGTACCCAAAGATAGAGGAGTTGCTAATACCATCACTATAAATCCAACATAACCGGGATGACGTATATATTTATATGGACCACTTATGGCCACTTTATGATCTCGTTCAGTCTGTATTCTTACCATGGTTGAGAAAAATTTGTTTGAAAGCATTGACCAGGTAAAAAGCATTGAGCCAAGGAAATAAAATACCAAACCGGTTATGTGAATGAGAATATTCGGATTCATACTCCAGCCAAACCGATAATCCAATCCTGAAACAATATAAATTCCCAACATCGGTATAATATTAATAGCGGTTAAAACCTTATCCCATTTTTTTACATTTTCTTTTTTCTTGCCTCGTTCTTCCATTAATTCAACAGGGATGATAAAAAGGTCTATTATAAGAATAAAAATCCCCAGCATTAAAAAAATCCAAGCCCATTGCCATTTAATAGTCCAGGCTGAAATAAAAAGTATTATTCCTTGAATGATGAGTATGAATAATACCTGGATAAGTCTTTTTAATACATTTTTATTCATTTTCTTACCTTGGGCTAATAGAAAAAGATGCCTATTTATCAACTTTCTTCTTTAATCTTTCTTCCGGGTTTCACTAATAAAACAGAAAAACGTTCCCTGTTCTAATAAGGATGGAGTGAAATATGGTATTGCAAAAACTGACCACATTATTTCACAGGGACAATGTCCTTAACTGCTTTTTGATAAATAGAACAGGGAAAAAAATAATCACACTCAACAATATCGATAATTCGAGACCAATCGAACTTCTTTTATTAACTTGTACTCCTTTAAAACGATTCAAAAAAGACCCGGCAGCTAATCCATAAACATTCCCCATCATAATTACTTTGATATAAGCAAGCATCATTTCTGCTTTTTCTTCTCCGTAAAATTCCACTACCCGTTGCCATGCTTCTGCATCCGGATTAGCTGATGATTCCGCATAATGCTGGGCAAAAAAAATAGCAATGGACTCTTCCTCGGGAATCTCTCCTAATTCTCCTTGTAACATATTCTGAATATCTTTTTCTGACATACCTGACTTGAGTGCCTCTTTGGTATGATAATAGGAGCACATTTCACAACCATTCACTTCGGTGACGGCTAACATAATTCTTTCCTCGAACTGTTTCGATAGAATATTCTTTTTTCTGGCTTTTCTAAGAATAGTAAAACTATTTACCGCTTCTTCTAAAATAGAATAGAAATCCTTAATTCCATATACTCTCTTATAAAAACTTTGACCCGTCATAATATAATATTACCTTTTCCCTGAATAAAGTGAATTTTAGATAATCATCACTACTTTAAATTGGCTTTTTTTTCGAATACAAACCCAATAACTGGGCTTGTCCCAAAATATATTGCTCTGTTTCTTTTAAAAGTTTTTTCCTGGTCATTTTGGGATCCAACTTTATCTTCGCATTTAAGGCGTATATTTTAAAATAATAACGGTGTGTCCCAAAAGGAGGATTTGGTCCCATATAGGCGTTTCGATTAAAAAAATTTTTACCTTGAATTGTTCCATCGGAAAAAGACTCTTGCTGAGGGACGCCTTCCTGTAATTCTCTCTTTTCAGAGGGAATATTGTATAGAACCCAATGTGGAATAATGCCAACTATGGGAGCATCCACATCTTCAACTATAATGGCAAAACATTTGGTCTGCTCAGGAGGATTTTCCCAATTTTAAGGGGGAGAAATATTCTTTCCCAAACGAGTATTAATGTAAAGACCAGGAATTAATTCTCCATTCTTAAAGGCTTTACTTAACAATCTAAATTCCATATTCATCCAATCCTTTGTATTTGATTTGATATAAGACAATAAGACAAAGGAACGTTTCGTTTGTCATATTTCAAGAATATATATTTATCTTATTGAATCGCCACCGGTGGTTAAAAGAATTAGTTTTTTCAATTTTTCTACATCGCTACATTAATACGACAAAAGATTTAATAGTAATAATAGAGTAATAACAGACACCTATTTATTAACTTTCTTCCTAGACCTTCCTTTCGGTTTTAAGAATGAATTCTTGGGGTTGGATCTTTTCGCTTCCAAAAAAACCTTTAGCTTTTCCAGATGTTGCAATCGAGTTTTAAAATTCTCACTATTTTACAACTTTAAGGGCAAGTTCGGCCACTCTTTTTCCAAGAAGCCTGCCCTGTTCCATGGTTTTTTTATCAGGCTTGCCCATACATGAAACCCCGTAATGTCCAGTTGCAGCCATGGGATCACCAACGATGATCATACCATAAATC
Source organism: uncultured Atribacterota bacterium (assembly GCA_964644855.1). Lineage (GTDB taxonomy): Bacteria > Atribacterota > Phoenicimicrobiia > Phoenicimicrobiales > Phoenicimicrobiaceae > Sediminicultor. The sequence continues at coordinate 4,950 of CAZXYB010000074.1, forward strand.
ATAAAGGCCTGAATGATGGAAAACATGGTAGTTTCTTTTCCTCCAGTAACATTTCCTGATGTTGTGAACACTGCCCCAACTTTATTCTCCATCTTCTTTCTAAGACTGACAAAGTCATCAAATACTTGTTTTAATTGAGCAGCCATTGTCCCGAAATATACAGGAGAACCGGCTATGATCGCGCTTGCTTCCAGAAAATCATCTCTTGTAACTTGATCTGTCTTTTTTAATACAGCTTCTGCCCCTGTAATCGCATTGACACCTTCAACTACAGCCTCAGCCAATCTTCTTGTGTTTCCACTCTTGGAAAAATAGAGAACCAAAATTTTCATTTTACCTCCTTGATTTATAGCATTAACGCCCAAGTTGAGCGATGGGTCGCATAACGGTCCGCGGGTTTACGTGTCAGGAAACGGATCTTTTTCACACTTCAAGAATATATATTTACCTTATTGTATCGCCACCAGCGGTTAAAAGAATTAGTCTTTGCAATTTTTCTACATCTTAATATTAATACGATAAAAGTTTTAAAAAATATTTCTTTCTTTTATAAAAAGCCTCAAAGCAATAAAAAAACTTTTTAGAATAATCAAAGGAATTTATGGTTAAATCACTTTAGGGTAGGATAATTTTTCTTTAACTTTTTAAAATCTTTCATGAAATCAGGAAGCATTAAGACTT